>NZ_DAINST010000019.1:0-40288 GCF_036741115.1 Dietzia sp. | reverse complement strand
CGGTGAGCGCGGACTCCGAGATTCTCGCGGCCGTCCGTACCGCGGACGACGAGGTCCATCCCGTCGCCGTGCGCCAGGGTTCCGCGCTCGTCACGTCTTTCCATCCCGAGGTCACCGACGATCTCGCGGTCCACGAGTACTTCCTAGGCATGGTCGAAGAGCGCCGGAGCGGCGCCACAGCCGCGGCGCAGACCGTGCCCTAGCGGTTCGAGGCGCCACGTCCGTCTAGAATGGACGAAAGTCGCTGCTCTCGCCGGGCCGGATCGTCTCCCGCCCGAGTTGATCGACGCAAGATACTCGACTCAAGTGAAACCGACCCCAGCCGTTTTAGGAGGCGCCCATGTCGGGCCATTCCAAGTGGGCAACCACGAAGCACAAGAAGGCCGCGATCGATGCCAAGCGCGGCAAGCTCTTCGCCAAGCTCATCAAGAACATCGAGGTCGCGGCGCGGACGGGCGGCGGCGATCCCGGCGGTAACCCGACCCTCTACGACGCGATCCAGAAGGCCAAGAAGAACTCGGTCCCGCAGGACAACGTCGAGCGCGCCCGCAAGCGCGGCGCCGGCGAAGAGGCGGGCGGCGCCAGCTGGGAGACCATCATGTACGAGGGCTACGGCCCCGGCGGCGTGGCCGTGCTCATCGAGTGCCTCACCGACAATCGCAACCGAGCGGCCGGTGAGGTCCGCACCGCGATGACCCGCAACGGCGGCAACATGGCCGATCCCGGCTCCGTCGCCTACCTGTTCAGCCGCAAGGGCGAGGTCATCCTCGACAAAGCGGACAAGTCCGAAGAGGACATCCTCCTCGCCGTGCTCGACGCGGGCGCCGAGGACGTCAACGACCTCGGCGAGCAGTTCGAGATCGTCTCCGAGCCCGGCGACCTCGTCGCCGTCCGCTCGGCGCTCCAGGCGGAGTCCATCGACTACGACTCCGCCGAGCTCGGATTCCGCGCCTCGGTCGAGGTGCCGGCCGACGCGGAGCTCGCCCGCAAGGTCTTCAAGCTCGTCGATGCTCTCGAGGACTCCGACGACGTGCAGAACGTGTACACCAACATCGACGTCTCCGACGAGGTCCTCGCGGAGCTCGAGGACTAGGGAGGGGCTGCCCCGGATGAGAGTCATGGGCGTCGATCCCGGGCTCACGCGCTGCGGCATGGCGCTCGTCGAGACCGGTAAGGGGCGCCACGTCGTGGCACTCGATGTCGACGTCGTCCGCACCCCGGCAGAGGACCCTCTCGAGCTGCGACTCCGCGCGATCTACGAGGCCGCCGGGGAGTGGATGGATGTCCACGGACCGGCGGTCCTCGCCATTGAGCGAGTATTCGCGCAGAACCAGCGGAGCACCGCGATGGGCACGGCGCAGGCCGCCGGGGTCGTCGCGTTGGCGGCGTCCTTTCGGGACATCCCGGTCACCTTCCGCACGCCTTCGGAGGTCAAGGCGGCGATCACGGGGAACGGACGCGCGGACAAGGCGCAGGTGACGGCGATGGTGACCCGCATCCTCGGCCTACAGAAGCCACCGAAGCCCGCGGACGCCGCCGATGCGCTCGCCCTGGCGATCTGCCATTCGTGGCGCGCCCCCTCCCAGGCGGCGGTGTCGGGCGGCGAGGTGGCGGGCGGAGACTTTCTGTCGGGGTACGAAGCTAAGGTGGCAGCCGCGTTGGCCCGCGACAAGCGGTCCGCCGGCGGTGCCGGTTCCAGCGGTACCGCTTCGGGACCCGCGGCTGCCGGCGAGTCCGGCACTCGGGCGTCGTCGGCCGTCCGGCAGCGTCCGTCGAACAAGATCCGTCGGGCGCCCGGGGCGTAGCCCAGCGTCGCGGCTGCGCTGGTCGGCGCCGCGACCGGAGTTTCGCACGGCAATGGACCATGTGTCCCGAAGGGAAGAGGGTGGCTAAAGGATGATCTCCTCGCTCCGAGGACGCGTCCTCGAGATCGGGCTCGGGCACTGCGTCCTCGAGGTCGGCGGCGCGGGTCTGCTCGTGCAGGCCACGCCATCGGCGCTCGCGGGGCTGCGCCGTGGGGAGGAGGGATTCCTCCACACGAGCCTCGTGGTCCGCGAGGACTCGCTCACCCTCTTCGGCTTCCCCACGGCCGCATCCCGCGAGGTGTTCGGCCTCGTCCAACAGGTCAGCGGTGTGGGGCCCAGGATCGCCCTGGCCGTCGTCGCGACGATGGAGCCGGCGGCGCTCGCCGCGGCCGTCGAGGCCGAGGACATCAAGTCGATCCAGAAGGTCCCCGGCATCGGCAAACGCACCGCCGAGCGCATGGTGCTCGACCTGCGCGGAAAGCTCCAGGCGTACAGCTCGACCGGAGGATCGGACTCGCCCGGGCCCACCGGGAATGGTGAGTCGGCGCGCGATCCCCACGCCGATGTGGTCGAGGCACTCGAGGGCCTCGGGTTCCCCGCCAAGAACGCAGCATCGGCGGTCGCGGAGGCGGCGAAGTCGGATCCCGATGCGGATTCGGCCGCGCTGCTGCGCCTCGCGCTCGCGGCCGTCGGGCCGGGAAGGTAGGGCGGGGGAATGTCCCAGTTCGATCCCGGCGCGGGCGAGGACCCGGAGCTCGCCCTCACCAACTCCTCCATGACCCCCTTCGACGGCGACGCCGAAACCGCGCTGCGCCCGCGCAGCCTCGACGAATTCGTCGGCCAGGAGTCCGTGCGCGAGCAGCTCCGCGTGGTCCTCACTGCCGCGAAGGCGAGGGGAGAGGCACCGGATCACCTGCTCTTCGCCGGCCCGCCGGGCCTCGGAAAGACCTCTTTGGCGATGATCGTCGCGGCGGAAGTCAACGGCGCCCTCCGACTCACCTCGGGACCGGCGCTCGTGCGGGCCGGAGACCTCGCGTCGATCCTCACCAATCTCCAGCCGGGCGATGTCCTGTTCATCGACGAGATCCACCGGATGGCCCGCGAAGCCGAGGAGATGCTCTACCTCGCCATGGAGGACTACCGGATCGACGTCATGGTGGGGAAGGGGCCGGGCGCCAATTCGATCTCCCTCGACATCGCTCCGTTTACGCTCGTGGGCGCCACGACCCGGGCGGGCTCTCTCACCGGACCGCTACGCGACCGCTTCGGCTTCACCGCCACGATGGACTTCTACAACGATGCCGAACTCACCCGCATCGTCGATCGCGCCGCCGGGATTCTCGGCGTACCGGTGGAGGCTTCGGCCGCCGTGGAGATAGCGGGTCGTTCACGGGGCACACCCCGGGTCGCCAACCGCCTCCTCCGGCGCGTCCGCGATTTCGCGGAGGTCGAGGGAGACGGGATCGTCACGGCCGAGGTCGCCGATGCGGCTCTCGCGGTCTACGAGGTGGATGCTCTCGGGCTCGACAAGCTCGACCGCGCCGTGCTCCGCGCGCTCATCGAGATCCACGGGGGCGGCCCGGTGGGGCTCGGAAGCATCGCGGTTGCCGTGGGGGAGGAGCGCACCACGCTCGAGGAGGTGTGCGAGCCGTTCCTCGTCCGCGCCGGTCTGCTCGCCCGCACGCCGCGCGGGAGGGTGGCTACCCCGGCGGCCTGGGACCACATGGGGATATCGAGAGAGGCCCGCTGAGCCGCGCGACACGCCGGGTAGACTTCGACGGACATGCACGTTCGTTTCCGGACGCGCTCGCGGCTCCCGCACAGCCGTCCTCGCGGCGACGGACACACACGATCCGCTGCGCGACTATCGACACACAAGCACTCGTCTGGAGTTCAAGATATGGAACTGCTTCTTCCCGTCCTCATCGTCGTCATGGTCGTCATGCTCATCATGCAGACGATCAAGCAGCGCAAGACGGTGCGGCAGTTCCAGGACCTCCAGAGCGGTCTCCAGCCAGGAGACGTGGTGATGACCACCGCGGGGCTCCACGGCACCGTCGCCGGTACGGCGGAATCCACGATCGACCTGGAGATCGCGCCGGGCGTCGTCACGACCTGGGACCGCCGCGTCGTGCGGGAAAAGCTCTCCGGTGTGGGTGCCGCGGACAACGGGGCCACGGCGGCCGTGGACGCCCCTGCGCAGGACGCGCAGACCGACGGTCCTTCCACGCCCTCCGGCCAGGCCGGCACGCTTGGCGACGTCACGGTCGGAGACAACAACCTGGGCGACAACAACCTTGGCGACGGCTCGCTCGGCGACTCCGGCGCACCGGACACCGAAGGCACCGACCCGCGCTGATCGGATGCCCAGCCGGGCACGATGCTCGGAAGTCCGTCCCGCGGCTTCGCCACGCCGCGTCTCATGGGTGGGGTAACCGCAATGGCAGCGGGTAGAGTTAACGCGCCCGGCACCGCCCTTGGCGGCCCGCGCGGGCGGCACAGCCGATACCGGCCACTCATGCATGGAAAGACTCACCGACGTTGACATCTCCGCACCACAAGAGCCGTAGGGACTCGCGTCCCCGCCCGTGGGCGATGCTCCTCACCTTCGGGCTCGTCACGATCCTGCTGTACCTCCTCGCCTTTATGACGACGACCTCCGGCTTTTCCCCGAAGCTCGGGATCGACCTGCAGGGCGGCACACGCGTCACGCTCGTCCCCCGAGGACAGCCGTCCGACGAGGCGATGAACCGGGCGAAGGACATCATCCAGCAGCGCGCGAACGGGCTCGGCGTCTCCGGCGCCGAGGTCGTCCGCGACGGCGGGAACGTGGTCCTCACCGTTCCCGGCGAGGACGCCGCGGGCGCCCGCGAGCTCGGCACCACCTCGAAGCTCACGTTCCGCCCAGTCATCCAGGCAGTTCCCGTCACGGATCCGACCGACCTGCAGAAGACGCCGGACACCGGTGGCGATCAGGCGAAGGCGCAGAAGGCCATCGACGACGCCAAGGCGGATCGCCAGGCCGACACCCCCGAAGCGCTCCAGCAGAAGCTGCAGTCCTGGAAGTGCCCGGAGAACGACGTGCTCTCGGGTGTCGACAACCCGGACCAGTACCTCCTCGCCTGCGGCAGCGGGCAGAAGTACCTCCTCGCGCCGCAGCCGAAGGTCGACGGGGCGCCGGAAGGGCCGGGGCAGTACCTCGACGGCGAGAAGATCGACAGCGGCTCCGTCAATGCCGGATTCAACCAGCAGCAGGGCCAGGTCGAGGTCGGCTTCCGCTTCAAGACGACTCCCGTCGATGCCTCCGCGGCATGGTCGAAGCTCACGCAGGAGAACCTGCAGAAGCAGGTCGCGATCCTCATGGACAACTCGGTGATCAGCGCGCCGGTGATCCAGGGGGTCACCCCGCCGGGCTCGGCGACCTCGATCACGGGCCTGGAAAACCTCGACACGGCGCAGACTCTCGCCTCGAACCTCCGCTACGGCGCACTCCCGATCGCGTTCGAAGACCCCAACGTCGACAACGTCCCCGCGACCTTGGGCAAGGCCTCGCTCAACGCGGGTCTCCTCGCCGGTGCCGTCGGCCTCGTGCTCATCCTCATCTACTCGCTGCTCTATTACCGGGCGATCGGCTTCCTCGCGTTCCTGTCGCTCATCGCGGCGCTGCTGCTCACGTACGGCGTGCTCGTTCTGCTCGGTAACTGGATCAACTACACCCTCGACCTCGCGGGCGTGGCCGGCGTGATCATCGGCATCGGCATGACCGCCGATTCGTTCGTCGTCTACTTCGAACGCGTCAAGGACGAGATACGCGAGGGCCACAGATTCAGATCGGCGGTGCCGCGCGGCTGGAAGACGGCCTCCCGCACCATCGTCACCGGCAACATGGTCTCGGTCATCGCGGCGGTCGTGCTCTACGTCCTCGCCATCGGCGACGTCCGCGGCTTCGCCTTCACCCTCGGCCTGACGACGCTCATGGACATCCTCGTGGCCTTCACGGTCATGTGGCCGCTCGTGTACCTCGCCTCAACCAAGCCCGTCTTCTCCAAGCCGTCCATGAATGGCCTGGGTTCGATGGAGGAGCTCCGCGTGCACGCGCTCGAGCGCTCCGACGATGACGACGATGCGGACATGCAGCGAAGCACCGACGACACCATCGATGCCGGCGACGCCCCCGCCTCCGGCGAATCCGATAGCAACAGCCGGGTCTCCTCCGGCGACCAGGAGGGTGGTGCCCGATGAGCACGTCTGCCACTAGCGTCGACACCGGTTCCGACGGCACGGCGAACCCTGCGGATTCCGCGGCCGTCGCGAAGAAGGAATCCTGGCTGACCCGCCTCTACACGGGAACCGGCGGGTTCCCGATCGTGCAGAAGCGGAAGATCTACTACATCATCGCGCTGCTCATCTTCCTCGTGTGCATGGCGAGCATTGTGTTCCGCGGCTTCACCCTCGGCATCGATTTCGAGGGCGGCACCAAGCTCGCGGTCCCGGCCCCGGGCGTCGATCCCGCGGTCGCCGCACAGGTCGTCGGCGACGCGACGGGCGAGGAGGTCGCCCAATCGCAGCTCGTCGGGTCCGGCTCCGCGCAGCAGGTCGAAATCCAGATGCCGTTCCTCGACACCCAGCAGATCACCGACGCGAAGAACGCCCTGTTCGAGCAGTTCCATCCCGTCAACGCCCAGGGCGACGAGTCGCCCAACGCGATCGGCGACTCGAACCGCTCGGAATCCTGGGGCAGCAGCGTCACGAAGAAGGCGGTCATCGCGCTCATCGTCTTCGTCGCCGTGGTGTTCGTCTACATCATGATCCGCTTCGAATGGGCGATGTCCCTCGCGGCGATGGTGTCGATGCTCTACGTCCTCGTGTTCACCGCCGGCATCTACTCGATCGTCGGCTGGGAGGTCTCTCCAGCGACGGTCATCGGCCTCCTCACCATCCTCAGCTTCGCGCTCTACGACACCGTCGTCGTGTTCGACAAGGTGCAGGAGAATACGACCGGGCACAGGCACAGGAAGCGGAACACCTATGCCGAGGAGGCGAACCTCGCCGTCAACCAGACGCTCATGCGCTCGATCAACACGACCGTCATCTCGCTGCTGCCGCTCGCGGCGCTCGTGGTGATCGCCGTGGTGATCCTCGGCGTGGGAACCCTCCGGGATCTCGCGCTCGTCCAGGTCGTCGGCATCTTCACCGGCACGCTGTCGTCGATCTTCCTGGCGACCCCGCTGCTCGTGGACATCAAGTCGCGGACCCCCGCGATCAAGAAACACAACGCCGAGGTCGCGGCGTTCCGCAAAAACCGCGCCGACCGGGCCGCGGCTGCGCAGTAGCTCCCCCGGTGGGATCATGAGCGTGGCAGCACGGTAGTGGTCACGACAGCGGTCACTGGGACTACGAGAACGGGAACATGGACGAATCACGCAAGCAGATCGAGCGGGCGCATGCGCTCGTGGAGGCGCGCGCCCGGCGCGTCCAGGACTTCCCCGAGCCGGGGGTCGAGTTCCTCGACCTCACGCCCGTGCTCGCCGACGCCGAGGCGTTCGGCGCTGTGATCGACGCGCTCGGCCTCGGCTGGGCCGACATCGATCTCGTCGCCGGCCTCGACGCCCGCGGCTTCCTCCTCGGCGCAGCCGTCGCGCGCGAGCTCGGCCTAGGAGTACTCGCCATCCGGAAGGCCGGCAAGCTCCCGCCGCCCGTACACTCCCGCACCTACAGCCTCGAGTACGGCGAGGCGACCCTCGAGATCCCCGCCGAGGGGGTCGATCTCCGCGGCCGCCGCATCCTCATCGTCGATGATGTCCTCGCCACGGGTGGGACGGTCGGAGCCTCGATCGAACTCCTCGAAGAGTGCGGGGCGGAGATCGTGGGTGTATCGGTGGTCCTCGAGGTCCCCGGACTCGGTGGGCGCGATAAGCTCTCATCCACGACGGTGCGCAGCCTCTCGGAGAGCTAGCCTGCGCCCCGGAGCAACACGGCACCGGGAGGTGGGGAAATGGCTGTAGGAGACGAGCAGACCGGGCCCGGGCGGCCGCACAACCCCGAGGACCGCCGCACCCAGCCGCTGCCCATCGCAGGCACGAAGAGCACCCGCGGCGTCTACGCGCGCTGGGCCCGGCGGATGACGGCCCCGCGGTCCTCCGCAACTCCGCTCGTCCTCGAGCCGCTGCTCCGGGTCCATCAGCGCTACCACCCGCGCGCCGACACACCGCTTCTCGCCCGCGCCTACCACCTCGCCGAGGAGAAGCACCGCGGCGTCTTCCGCAAGTCCGGGGACCCGTACATCACGCACCCGCTCGCGGTCGCGACGATCTGCGCGGAAATGGGCATGGACACCACGACGCTCGTCGCGGCTCTGCTCCACGACACCGTCGAGGACACCGACTACACCATCGAGCAGCTCGCCGCAGATTTCGGCGACGTCGTCGCGCACCTCGTCGACGGGGTCACCAAGCTCGACAAGGTCAAGTTCGGCGAGACAGCCGAGGCCGAGACGATCCGCAAGATGATCGCCGCGATGGCGAAGGACCCCCGGGTCCTCGTCATCAAGGTCGCCGACCGGTTGCACAACATGCGCACGATGCGCTTCCTCCGGCCCGAGAAGCAGGCGAAGAAGGCACGGGAGACCCTCGAGGTCATCGCGCCGCTGGCGCACCGCCTCGGCATGGCGACCATCAAGTGGGAGCTCGAGGATCTCGCCTTCGCGATCCTCGAGCCGAAGAAGTACCAGGAGATCGTGCGCCTCGTCGCCGACCGTGCGCCGTCGCGCGACACGTACATCACCACGGTCAAGGCGACGCTCGACAAGGAGCTCAAGGGCGCGCACCTGCAGGCCACGGTCGATGGCAGGCCGAAGCACTACTGGTCGATCTACCAGAAGATGATGATCCGCGGCCGCGCGTTCGACGAGATCCACGACCTCGTCGGCATCCGCATCCTCTGCGACTCCGTGCGCGACTGCTACGCCGCGGTCGGCGTCGTCCACTCGCTCTGGGCGCCCATGCCCGGCCGCTTCAAGGACTACATCGCCGCCCCGCGTTTCGGTGTTTATCAATCGCTGCACACCTCCGTCATGGGCCCTGAGGGAAAACCCCTCGAGGTGCAGGTGCGCACGCACGAGATGCACCACGCCGCCGAGTACGGGATCGCCGCCCATTGGCGCTACAAGGAGACCAAGGGCAGGCATGACGGCGACGGAACCGAGATCGACGAGGTCGCCTATCTCCGCCAGCTGCTCTCGTGGCAGGCGGAGGCCGAGGACCCCAGCGAGTTCCTCGACAACCTGCGCTTCGCCATCAATTCCAAGGACATCTTCGTCTTCACCCCGAAGGGGAAGGCGATCACGCTGCCGCAGGGCGCCACGCCCGTCGACTTCGCGTACGCCGTGCACACCGAGGTCGGGCACCGCTGCATCGGCGCCAAGGTCGACGGGAAGCTCGTCTCGCTGGAAAAGCCCCTCGCCAACGGGGCCACGGTAGAGATCTTCACGGCTAAGGACGCCGGCGCCGGCCCGAGCAGGGACTGGCAGAACTTCGTGGTCACCGGGCGTGCGAAGACGGCGATCCGGCAGTGGTTCGCCAAAGAGCGGCGTTCGGAGGCCCTCGAGCGGGGCAAGGAGCAGATAGCCCGCGAGATCCGCCGCTCCGGCGCGCCCGTGCATCGGCTGTTCTCCAACGATTCGCTGACCTCGGTCGCGAGGGAGCTCTCGTACTCCGACGTCACAGCGCTTTACACCGCGGTGGGCGAGGGGCACGTCTCCGCGGCGCACGTGCTCTCGCGGCTCGTCGCCGATTTCGGCGGCAGCGACGAGGTCACCGAGGAGCTCGCGGAACGCTCCTCCGACAAGAAGGTGCCGCGTTCGAAGCTCGGCGGGCAGACCACGGCCTCCGGGGTCCTCGTTGACGGCCTCGAGGACGTCGTGGTCAAGCTCGCCCGCTGCTGCACCCCGGTGCCGGGCGACGAGATCCTCGGCTTCGTCACGCGCACCGGCACCGTGAGCGTGCACCGGACGGACTGCCCCAACACCGAGTCGCTGCGCAAGGAGTCGGAGCGCTTCGTCAAGGTCGAATGGTCCGGCTCGCAGACCGACGGGCTCTATCTCGTCGCCGTCCAGGTCGAGGCGCTCGACCGGCAGCGGCTGCTCTCCGACATCACCAAGGCGATCGCGGACGAGAAGGTGAACATCCTCTCGGCGACGCTGCAGATGCGCGACGACAACCGGGTGACGATCTCCAAGTACACCTTCGAGATGGCCAACCCCGCACACCTCGGGCAGGTGCTCAACTCCGTGCGCAAGGTCGAGGGCGTGTACGACGCCTACCGCGTGACCAACGCCGCAGGCTGAGCCCGAGCGCCGTCCCCGGCGGCGGCGAGCGCGAAAG
This sequence comes from Dietzia sp., assembly GCF_036741115.1. NCBI lineage: Bacteria > Bacillati > Actinomycetota > Actinomycetes > Mycobacteriales > Dietziaceae > Dietzia > Dietzia sp. The sequence continues at coordinate 30,102 of NZ_DAINST010000019.1, read as the reverse complement.
AGCCCCGCACCTCCATCGCGGAGGTGCGGGGCTCTCTCGATTTCTCCCGGGCGCTGCGGCTACTGCGTAGCTGCGCCGGCTCCCGCGGGTGCGCCGGCACCGGCCGGCATCCCGCCACCGGCGGCCGGATCCGGCGCCGGGGCATCGGCGCCCTCGGGCTTCTCGGGGGCTTCGGGACGCTCGGGGACGGTGTCCTCCTTGCCGACCACGGCCTTGTCGATGGTGACCTCCTTGGCGGGTACCTCGGCGTCGAGGCTCTGCGGGTCGTCGCTCTTCGTGCCTGCCTTGGAGATCTTGTCGAGGGTCGCGAGGCCCTTCTCGCCGATCGTGCCCATCACCGAGTAATCGGCCGGCAGCGTCGAGTCCTCGTAGACGAGGAAGAACTGCGAACCCGCCGAGTTCGGCTGCTGGGACTTCGCCATGGCGATCGTGCCGCGTGGGTAGACCACCGACTGGCCGTCGGCCGCGGGGGCGAGGCCCGTCGGCGCCTCGTCGATCACGGAGTAGCCGGGGCCGCCGAGGCCGGTGCCCGTCGGGTCGCCGCACTGCAACACGGAGAGCCCGCCGCCCTGCGCGGCGGCCTGGTCGGGGTCGGTCTTGGTCAGGCGGTGGCAGTTGGTGCCGTCGTAGTACTTCTGCTCGACGAGCCCGACGAAGCTGGCGACGTTGCAGGGCGCCTTGGCGCGGTCGAGCGACAGGTCGACATCACCGTTGTTCGTGGTGAGATCGACGTCGACGGCGCCCGACTTGTACTGGTCGCCCTCGGGCGCCTTGCCGTCCTTTTTCTTCTTCTTCGCGACCTCGATCTTGGAGTTGTAGTCCTCCATCTGCTTCTTCGTCGCTTCGTCGGCCTGCGCCATCTGGTCGTCGGGGACGGGCGTTAGCTGCGAATCGTCGCTCGGAGCGTAATCGCACGCGGCCCACTGTGCGCGGTAGTCGTCCCACGCCTGCTGCTTCTCCGCGATCTGGTTCTCGTGGATGTTCTCGCGAACCTTCATGGTCACGCCCGTAGCCACCAGGGCGAGGACGATCACGGAGGCGACCGCCACCACGGTCATCGTCGTCCGCTTCTCGCGCTTCTTCTGCGCGTCGAGCTCTTCGCGAAGCCTCTGCCGCGCCTCGGCCCGGCGTTCCTCATTCGTGGACACTAACTCTCCCGTGTGGTCGGCCAGGTTGTTCGCTGGCGCTAGGGTGCATTGAAGAGGCGCCGGACGCGACCACTTGGCCACCGTCGGCACCTCGTCCAGCGAACCAGCCTAGCCCCTGGGGCCCAATAGCCGTGGAGCGCAACCTATGAGTCTCGGGCCGAAACCTTTGTACTCGGCAAGCCGAGGCTTAACTCGGCGGCCGGACCAGGCATTCGGGGCTACGACGCGAGCGAGAGGAACGACGTGAAGATCCTGGGCTTTCCCGCGGGGATGTTCGAGACCAACTGCTACATCGTGGTCGGGGAGGACTCGCGCTGCGTCGTCATCGATCCGGGGCAGGACGCCGCGCCGCGCGTCGAGCGGATCGTCGAGGCCGAGGGGCTCCGCCCCGAGGCCGTCCTCGCCACGCACGGGCATCTCGACCACGTGTGGAACGCGCGCGAGGTCGCGGACCGCTACGGCGTGCCCGCGCTCATCCATCCCGACGACCGGTACATGCTCACCGATCCGGGGCGAGGGATGTCCGGCTCCGTCACCACGATGCTCGAAGGACAGTCATTCACCGAACCGGCGGAGGTCGTCGAGATCTTTGACGGCGAAGAGCTCGACTATGCGGGCCTGCGCTTCTCCGTCGATCACGTGCCAGGGCACAGCGAGGGGTCGGTGTCCTTCACGGTCACGGCCGAGGTCGAGACGGGCGCGCCCGGAGGGGGCGGCGCCGGGAGCGCCGGAGAGCTCACGGTGTGCTTCGGCGGCGACGTGCTGTTCAACGGCGGCATCGGGCGCACCGACCTGCCGGGCGGCGACCACGAGGTGCTCCTCGGCTCCATCGCGAAGAAGTTCCTCACCCGAGACGACGACGTCGTCGTGCTCCCGGGCCACGGCCCGCAGACCACGATCGGGCAGGAGCGCGCGGCGAACCCGTTCCTGCGCGGCTTGTAGCCTCGGCGGCCGACGGGGCGGCGCGGGCCGCGCGCCGCGGCGGTGTAATCTACCAGGTGTTTTCTTCACGGAGGTTCGGGGCTCGGCGCGTGTGCGTCGCCCCATGAGCGCGGACGGGCGGGTGAGTGGGCCGGTGAGCAACGGCGACTCGGCAAGCGATCAGGCGGGCGGATCGAAGAAAGGGAAGCCGAGGGCGTTGAGCGCGCCCAAGGGCGTCCCCGACTACGTCCCGCCGGAGTCCGGCGGCTTCCTCGCCGTCCGGGGCGCGGTCCTGGAGGCCGCCGAGCGCGCAGGGTACGGCTACATCGAGCTCCCGATCTTTGAGGACACCACGCTCTATGCCCGGGGCGTCGGCGAGAGCACGGACGTGGTGAGCAAGGAGATGTACACCTTCGCCGATCGCGGCGACCGTTCCGTCACGCTGCGTCCCGAGGGCACCGCCGGCGTGGTCCGCGCCGTCATCGAGCACGGCCTCGACCGGGGCCAGCTTCCGGTCAAGCTGCGCTACGCCGGCCCGTTCTTCCGCTACGAACGCCCCCAGGCGGGCCGCTACCGCCAGCTCCAGCAGGCCGGCATCGAGGCGATCGGCGTCGACGATCCCGCGCTCGACGCCGAGGTCATCGCCATCGCTGACGAGGCGTTTAAGCGCCTCGGGCTCACCGGCTACCGCCTCGACCTCACCTCGCTCGGCGACGCCGAGAGCCGTCTGCCGTACCGCGAAAAGCTGCAGGCCTTTCTCGCCGGCCTCGACCTCGACGAGGCCACCCGCGAGCGCGCGTCGATCAACCCGCTGCGCGTGCTCGATGACAAGCGGCCCGAGGTCCAGGCGCAGCTCTCCGAAGCACCGCTCATGCTCGACAACCTCTCGGAGGCGGCCTCCGCCCACTTCGCCGAAGTTCGCGAGCACCTCGATGCCATGGGCGTCGCCTACACGATCAACCCCCGCCTCGTCCGCGGGCTCGACTACTACACGAAGACCACCTTCGAGTTCGTCCACGAGGGTCTCGGCGCGCAGTCGGGGATCGGCGGCGGCGGGCGCTACGACGGTCTCATGGAGCAGCTCGGCGGCCAGTCGCTCTCGGGCATCGGCTTCGGGATCGGCGTCGACCGCACGCTCCTCGCGCTCCGCGCCGAGGGCGTCGACCCCGGGCCCGCGAGCCGAGTCGACGTGTTCGCGGTGGCACTCGGCGCAGAGGCCCGCGCCGCCATCGTCCCGCTCCTTTCGCGGCTTCGTGACGCCGGACTGCGCGTCGACATGGCCTACGGCAACCGCGGGATGAAGGGCTCGTTCAAGGCGGCTGACCGCTCGGGGGCCGCGCACACCCTCGTCCTCGGGGAACAGGAACTCGCGGACGGGACCGTCGTGCTCAAGGACATGTCGGCGGGGACCCAGAAGTCGATCCCGCTGCCCGACGTCATGGGCGAGCTGACGGCGCGCTAACCGCGTCGCGCACGCCAACCGCGCCGAAGAGGGGTCAGAGCTGCGCGGAGAAGGTGTCGCAGGACCGTACGGAGCCGTTCTGATAGCCGGTGATGAACCACTGGCGCCGCATCTCCGACGAGCCGTGCGTCCAGGCCGACGGGTCGATCCGGCCGCTGCCGAGGTTCTGGATGTGGTCGTCGCCGATCGCCTCGGCGGTCTGCACGATCGTGTCCACGTCCGGCGAGGTGAGCGATTCGAGCAATGGCGCCTCGCCGCCCGGCGCGGGGGTGGTGGTGGCATAGTGCGCCCAGAGGCCGGCGTAGCAGTCGGCCTGCAGCTCGACCCGGACGGCGCCGGAGCTCGCTCCGCGCGGATCGGTCTGCGAGTGGCGGATATCGCCGAGCAGGGTCTGTACGTGGTGCCCGAATTCGTGGGCTAGCACGTACATCTGCGAGGCGGGGGAGTCCGATCCGCCGAGCTGACCCACGAGGACCTCGTCGAAGAAAGTCGGGTCGAGGTAGACCTCGTTGTCCGAGGGACAATAGAACGGACCCGTCTCCGAGGTCCCCTGGCCGCAGCCGGTGGAGATCCGGCCGGAGAAGACGTTGGTGTGGGGCTGCGTGTACTGCATGCCGGTCTGCTCGGGCAGCTGCACCGTCCACACGTCTTCGAGGCTCTCGGTCGTGGCGACGACCCGGCAGATCGTATCCGTGTTCGCCGCGGCGAGCGTGCAGCCGTCGATCTGCTCCTGGTAGGCCTGCGCGGACGCGTCGGTGCCCGTGGAGCCGTACCCGGTGTCGTAGCCGGTGCCGCCGCCCACGCCGAGTTGCGAGGGATCGACGCCGAGCACGACCGCGACGAGGACCACGAGGATGCCACCGACGCCGCCGCCGATGGCAACTCCGCGGCCGCGGCCCCCGCCTCCGCCGCCGGAAACGCCGGAAGTGTCGAGGTTCCCGCTGTTCCGGAAGGTCATGCCCACTCCTCGTGCCGTGGGAGCGAAGGCGCACCGGGGGTCCGGCAGGCGCATCGTCCCAGGTGATCCACCCGGCGGATGCCGGTGGTCGGGCCGATCCGTAGAATCGGAGCCCGTACGTGCCTCTACGCCCTGCCGCCGTCCGGCGCGCCCGGCTCCAGAAGATGAGCACACGCAGAGATTCAACACCGAGATAATAGCTGTAAGCAGCGAGGGACCGTCCCCGTATCGCGACTCCGCCGAGCGCGGGCGGGAGACAGGCGGGATGCGCCGCTCACCGAGAAAGGAAGCCCCGTGCTCCGTACCCATTCGGCAGGACAACTCCGCGCCGCCGACGAGGGCACCACCGTCACCCTCGCCGGCTGGGTCGCCCGCCGCCGCGACCACGGCGGAGTGATCTTCGTGGACCTCCGCGATTCCACCGGCATCGCACAGGTTGTGTTCCGCGAGGACGCGGTCGCCGAAGCGGCCCACCGCCTGCGTTCGGAGTACTGCATCGCGATCACGGGCAAGGTCGAGAAGCGGCCCGCAGGTTCGGAGAACCCGAACCTGCCTTCGGGCGACGTGGAGATCAACGTCGATTCCCTCGAAGTCCTCGGCGAATCGGCCCCGCTCCCGTTCCAGCTCGACGACGAGGTGGGCGAGGAGGCGCGCCTTCGCTACCGCTACCTCGACCTGCGCCGCGAGGGCCCGGGTGCTGCCCTGCGCCTGCGCTCGAAGGTCAACGCCGCCGCGCGCTCCGTGCTCGCCGAGAACGATTTCGTGGAGATCGAGACGCCGACGCTGACCCGCTCGACGCCCGAGGGCGCCCGCGACTTTCTCGTCCCCGCACGCCTGCAGCCGGGCACCTTCTACGCGCTCCCGCAGTCCCCGCAGCTGTTCAAGCAGCTACTCATGGTCGGCGGCATGGAGCGGTACTACCAGATCGCCCGCTGCTACCGCGACGAGGATTTCCGCGCGGACCGGCAGCCCGAGTTCACGCAGCTCGACGTCGAGATGAGCTTCGTCGACCAGGAGGACGTGATCTCGCTGGCCGAGGACATCCTCAAGCGGGTGTGGGCGACCGCCGGTGTCGAGCTCCAGACCCCGATCCCTCGGATGACCTACGCGGAGGCCATGCGCCGCTACGGCTCGGACAAGCCCGATCTGCGGTTCGACATCGAGCTCGTCGAGTGCACGGAGTTCTTCGCCGACACGAGCTTTCGCGTGTTCCAGGCTCCATACGTCGGCGCCGTGGTGATGCCCGGGGGCGCCTCGCAGCCGCGCCGTCAGCTCGACGCCTGGCAGGAGTGGGCCAAGCAGCGCGGCGCGAAGGGACTCGCGTACATCCTCGTCGGCGAGGACGGCGAGCTCACCGGCCCCGTGGCCAAGAACATCACCGAGAACGAGCGCGCGGGGATCGTCGAACACGTCGGCGCGAAGCCCGGCGACTGCATCTTCTTCGGCGCCGGCGGGGTCAAGTCCTCGCGCGCGCTACTCGGCGCGGCGCGCGGCGCCATCGCCGAGAAGCTCGGGCTCATCGACGAGAACTCCTGGGCGTTCACCTGGGTCGTCGACGCCCCGATGTTCGAGCCGGCAGAGGAGGCGACCGCCTCCGGCGACGTCGCGCTCGGGCATTCGACGTGGACCGCCGTGCACCACGCGTTCACCTCGCCCAAGCCGGAGTTCCTCGATACCTTCGACACCGATCCCGGTGCCGCGCTCGCCTACGCGTACGACATCGTGTGCAACGGCAACGAGATCGGCGGCGGCTCCATCCGCATCCACCGCCCGGAGCTGCAGGAGCGCGTGTTCCAGGTCATGGGGATCACCAAAGAGGAGGCCCAGGAGAAGTTCGGCTTCCTCCTCGACGCCATGGCGTTCGGTGCCCCTCCGCACGGCGGCATCGCGTTCGGCTGGGACCGCATCTGCTCGCTGCTCGCGGGTACCGATTCGATCCGCGATGTGATCGCGTTCCCGAAGTCCGGCGGCGGCGTCGACCCGCTCACCGACGCCCCTGCCCCGATCACCCCGGCCCAGCGCAAGGACTCGGGCATCGACGCCAAGCCGAAGGCACGTGGGCCGAAGGAGGCGCCGGAGGGCGCCGAGAAGGCCGACACAGCGGCCGAGGCAGCCGAGAAGTAGAAGAGATCGGCGGCGGGAACGAATAGGGACGATCGATACGGGTATCCAGCCGGGAGGGGGAGAGATGTCCGACGGTACTGGTGACTCCGAGGACGTCGGCCTCTTCGCCCTCGAGGCGGAAGGCTCGCAACCTGCGACGGCCTCCCGCCCGAGCGGCGAGCGCCCGTCCCCGCCACCCGGCGGGACGGACGTCGATGCGGACGCGCCGCTCGCCGTCAGGATGCGTCCCGGCACGCTCGACGAGGTGCTCGGGCAGGAACACCTGCTCGGAGACAACTCCCCGCTGCGGAGGCTGGTCGAGGGCAGGGGTGCGAGCTCGCTCATCCTGTTCGGGCCGCCGGGCACCGGCAAGACCACGCTCGCGTCGCTCGTCGCCGCCGATTCCGACCGGCATTTCGTCGCGCTCAGCGCGCTGAGCGCAGGCGTCAAAGACGTGCGCGCGGTGATCGAGGCCGCGCGGACGCGGCTCGCGCACGGCACCCGTACCGTCCTCTTCATCGACGAGGTGCACCGCTTCTCGAAGAGCCAGCAGGATGCCCTGCTCGCCGCCGTCGAAAACGGAGTCGTGCTGCTCGTCGCCGCGACCACCGAGAACCCCCACTTCTCGGTCATCGCGCCGCTGCTCTCGCGCTCGCTCATCGTGCAGCTGCGCGCCCTCGACGAGGAGGCCGTCGCATCTGTGCTCCGGCGCGCCGTCTCCGATCCACGCGGGCTCGCGGGGAAGAAGGAGCTCGACGCCGACGCGCTCGACGACATCGTCCGCCTCTCCGGCGGCGACGCCCGACGCTCGCTCACGATCCTCGAGGCCGCAGCCGGAGCGGCCCGCGGCGAAACGATCACGGCCGAGGACGTCGAGACCAGCCTCGATGCCGCGCCCGTGCGCTACGACAAGGACGGCGACCAGCACTACGACGTCATCAGCGCGTTCATCAAATCCATCCGCGGCTCCGACGTCGACGCCGCACTGCACTACCTCGCGCGGATGCTCGTCGCCGGGGAGGACCCCCGGTTCGTCGCCCGCCGGCTCATGGTGCACGCATCGGAGGACATCGGGCTCGCCGATCCCACCGCCCTCCAGGCGGCCGTGGCCGCGTCCCACGTAGTGGAAAAGGTCGGGATGCCCGAGTGCCGGATCGCCCTCGCGCAGGCGACGATCCACCTCGCCACGGCGCCGAAGTCCAATGCCGTCATCGCCGCCATCAACGGCTCGATGGAGGACGTGCGCGCCGGGCGGATCGGCCTCGTCCCGCCGCACCTGCGAGACGGGCACTACAAGGGTGCGAAGGGGCTCGGGCACGGCGTCGGCTACCGGTATCCCCACGACGACCCCGCGGGAGTGGTGGGCCAACAATACGCGCCGGACGAGCTCGACGACCGCGAGTACTACACCCCGACAACGCACGGCAACGAACGGGAGCTCGGCGTGCGCCTCGGCAAGCTCCGCTCGATCCTCCGCGGGCGGCCGAAGCGCAAGTAGGCGCGGCGGGATCGGCCACCCGCGGCGGCGGTAGGATCAAACGACAGCAGGCACCGCAGGGGCAGCCGGTGAGGAACCGCCGGGGAATCCAGCCCGTATGATCACTAGAACCACATCTGGAGAGGTTGGGCAGTAGAAAAGTGCAGACCCATGAGATCCGTCGTCGCTTTATCGAGCACTACGTGAACGCGGGGCACACCGAGGTGCCCAGCGCCTCGCTCGTCCTCGACGATCCCAACCTCCTGTTCGTGAATGCGGGCATGGTGCCGTTCAAGCCCTTCTTCCTCGCGCAGCAGACGCCGCCGTTCGACACAGCCGTCTCGATCCAGAAGTGCGTTCGAACTCTCGATATCGACGAGGTCGGCATCACCACGCGCCACAACACGTTCTTCCAGATGGCCGGCAACTTCTCCTTCGGCGACTACTTCAAGGAGGGCGCGATCACGCACGCGTGGACGCTGCTCACCGGCTCCCGCGAATCAGGCGGCTTCGGCATCGACCCGGAGCGCCTGTGGGTCACTGTCTACCTCACCGACGACGAGGCGGAGGGCATCTGGCGCGACAAGATCGGGGTCCCGCCCGAGCGCATCCAGCGCCGGGGGATGAAGGACAACTACTGGTCCATGGGAGTGCCCGGCCCGTGCGGCCCGTGTTCGGAGATCTTCTACGATCGCGGCCCCGAGTACGGCGTCGAAGGCGGGCCCGAGGCCGATGAGGACCGCTACATCGAGATCTGGAACCTCGTCTTCATGGAGAACGAGCGTGGCGAGGGCAACGGCAAGGAGTCCTACGACATCGTCGGGCCGCTGCCGAAGAAGAACATCGATACCGGCATGGGCATCGAGCGCGTCGCGTTCCTCCTCCAGGGCGTGGAGAACGTCTACGAGACCGATCTCCTGCGCCCCGTGATCGCCACCGCCGAGGAGCTCACCGGAACCGAGTACGGCGCGGCCCACGAGAGCGACGTGCGCTTCCGCGTGATCGCCGACCACACGCGCACCTCGTACATGCTCATCGCCGACGGCGTGATCCCCGGCAACGAGGGGCGCGGCTACATCCTGCGCCGCCTGCTGCGCCGCATCGTCCGGGCCGCGAGGCTCCTCGGTGCGCCCGGCGAGACCATGGGCGCTCTCATGGATTCGGTATGTGACGCCGTGGGCCCGTCCTTCCCCGAGACCGTCGAGAACTATTCGCATATCCGGAAGATCGCGGTGGCCGAAGAGGCGGCGTTCCTCAAGACGCTCGAGTCCGGGACCGCGCTGTTCGAGCGCGCCGCCCAGTCGACGAAGTCCTCGGGCAGCTCCACGCTCTCGGGCTCCGAGGCGTTCGCGCTCCACGACACCCACGGTTTCCCTCTCGATCTCACGCTCGAAATGGCCTCCGAGGCCGGCCTCGAGGTCGACGAGGCGGGCTTCCGTTCGCTCATGGCCGAGCAGAAGGCCCGTGCCAAGGCCGATTCGCAGTCGAAGAAGCACGCCCACGCCGACCTCAGCGTGTACCGCTCGTTCCTCGACCAGGGGGCGACCGAGTTCCTCGGCTACGACGAGCTCTCGGGCGAGGGGAAGGTCATCGGCCTCGTGCGTGACGGCGGTGCCGTCGACTCCGTCGAGGCCGGCGAGACGGTCGAGGTAATCCTCGACCGCACGCCGTTCTACGCCGAGGCCGGTGGCCAGCTCGGCGACCGCGGCGGCATTCGCACTCCCGGAGGCGCGACCCTCGAGGTCGACGACGTCCAGAAAATCGGCAAGCAGCTCTGGGTCCACAGGGCGCGCGTGCTCGACGGAGGGCTCGAGCTCGGCCAGACCGCCTCCGCCGAGGTCAACCCCCTGTGGCGCAAGGGCGCGAACCAGGCGCACTCGGGCACGCACATGGTGCACGCGGCGCTGCGCGACATCGTCGGCCCCGATGCGGTGCAGGCAGGTTCGCTCAACCGCCCCGGCTACCTGCGCTTCGATTTCCAGTCCTCCGACGCCGTCCCCGCGGACGTGCTCGCGCAGGTCGAGGAGCTCACCAACAGCGCGATCGACGCCGACTACGAGGTCAACACCGTCGAGACGAGTCTCGAGAAGGCCAGGGCCATGGGCGCGATGGCGCTGTTCGGCGAGAACTACGGCGACGAGGTCCGCGTGGTCGAGATCGGTGGACCGTTCTCCATCGAGCTCTGCGGCGGCACGCACGTCGCCTCGAGCGCGCAGATCGGCCCCGTGGTGTTCCTCGGAGAGTCCTCGGTGGGCTCCGGCGTCCGCCGCGTCGAGGCTTACGTCGGCATGGACGCGTTCCGTCATCAGGCGAAGGAGCGCGCCGTGCTCTCCGGTCTCGCCACCGCGCTCAAGGCGCCGTCGGATCAGGTACAGGACCGCGTCGACTCGCTCGGCGAGCGCCTCCGCGCAGCGGAGAAGGAGCTCGAGGCGCTGCGTGCGGCGCAGCTCGCCGCCGACGCCGGGAAGCTGCTCGACAAGGCCGAGCGAGTCGGCGACGTGCTCTTCCTCGCGGAGAAGGCGCCCAAGGGCACCGGGGCAGGCGACCTCCGGAAGCTGGCGCAGGATCTGCGCGGACGCCTCGGCTCCGAGCCGGGCGTCGTCTTCCTCACCGCGGAGGCGGGGGAGAAGGTCCCGTTCGTCCTCGCCGTTTCGCAGGGCGCGCAGGATCGTGGCCTGGCGGCGGGCTCGCTGGTGGCCGAGATCTCCGAGCCCCTCGGCGCGCGGGGCGGAGGCAAGGCGGACATGGCACAGGGCGCCGGGACGAACGCCGGAGGCATCGACGCCGCGGCCGCCGCGATCCGCTCCGCTCTACAGGCGTAGCGGGTGGCATTCGAGAGGGGCCGGCGTCTCGGCGTCGACGTGGGCCTGGCCCGCGTCGGCGTCGCTTCGTGCGATCCCGACGGCATCCTCGCCACGCCCGTGGAGACCATCGCCGTATCCGATGGGCCGGAGGCCGAACCGGCGCCGTGGGCCGCGGAGATCACGCGGCTCCTCGAGCTCGCCGAGGAGTACGAGGCCCTCGCCGTCGTGGTCGGCATCCCCGCGAGCCTCCGCGGCGGGCACACGGCCTCTACAAAGATGGCGGCGTCCTTCGTTTCCGTTCTTCGCGAACGTATCCCGGATAGCATCGCGGTATTCACCGCCGACGAGCGCTTGAGCACCGTGCAGGCTTCGAGCAATCTCCGCGCCGCGGGAAAGAAGGCGAAGAAGCAGCGCTCGGTCATCGACCAAGCCGCAGCCGTCGCGATCCTCCAGACTTGGCTGGATTCGGCGCGCGCGGCGCGGTGGTAACGATTCGGCTACAGCCACACGTTAGAATCGCCTGAAGATCATCCGCCAAGGTTCTGCTTCGACGTAAGGGTCCCTATGCCTCACTCCTCCCGGTCCTCCCGCACCGCGGGGCCGCTTCGAGCTCTACTCATCGCTGCGCTCGTCGGCGTCATCATCGCTGCGGGACTTCTCGTCTACCGCGGGGTGGGGGGAAATTCGAGTGCCGACTATAAGGGGCAGGGCGAAGAAAGCGTCATCGTGCACGTCGAGGAAGGGGAGGGCCTCGACGGTGTCGCGACCTCTCTCGCCGACCTCGACGTGGTCAAGTCCACCGGAGCCTTCACCACCGCAGCGATGAACAACCCGGTGGCCGAGGGCCTGCAGCCCGGCTACTACGAGTTGCGCAAGAAGATGAAGGCCTCGGTGGCCGTCGCGATGCTCGCGGACCCGAACTCCCGAGTCGGCATGCTCCAGGTTCCCGCAGGCGCCCGCCTCAACGACACCACGGTGGTCGGCGGGCCCGGCGCCACCGGCATCTACCAGGCGCTGTCCGAGGCCTCGTGTCTCCGCGCCGACGATGATGGCGGAGAGCAGAAGTGCGTCAGCGCCGAGGAGTTCAAGCAGGTCGCCTCCGACGCCGATCCCGCGGCGATCGGCGTCCCCGAGTGGGCGATCAACGAGGTCCGCGGCGGTCCGGACCCGACGCGCCGCCTCGAGGGTCTCGTCACCGCCGGCAACCACGATTTCGATCCCTCGCAGTCGCCCGAGGAGATCTGGCACGAGCTCATTTCCTCGTCCGCGCAGCAGTACGAGCAGTCGGGTCTCCTCCAGTCCGCCGAGGCCCTCAAGCTCAGCCCCTATCAGCTCATGACGGCGGCGTCGCTCATCCAGCACGAGGCCGGCGCCGCAGACTACGGCAAGGTCGCGACGGTGATCCTCAACCGCCTCGCCAAGCCGATGCCGCTACAGTTCGACTCCACGGTCAACTACACACAGACCGACCAGGAAGTCGCGACCACGGACGACGCGCGCAACCAGGACAACCCCTGGAACACGTACGCCCACGAGGGCCTGCCCTACGGCCCGATCGCCAGCCCCTCGATGGAGGCGATCACCGCGATGGAGCACCCGGAGCCCGGCGACTGGCTCTACTTTGTCACCGTCTCGGAGGACGGCGCCACGAAGTTCACCTCGAACTACGACGAGCACCTCGCCAACCAGCAGGAGGCCGTCGACTCGGGCGTCCTCGCCACGGGACGCTAGTACCGCGGTGGCGGAACAGACAGGCACGGTCCGGCGCGCGGCCGTTCTCGGCGACCCGGTCGAGCACTCGCTCTCCCCGGTACTCCACTCCGCCGGGTACGAGGCGCTCGGACTCGAGGGCTGGTCGTACGGGCGGATCCAGTGTCCTGCGGGAGAACTCGAGCGAATCGTCTCCGGCGCGGGGCCGGAATACCGGGGTTTCTCAGTGACCATGCCGGGTAAGCCCGAGGCCCTCGCGTACGCCGACCGGATCACCGATCGCGCGCTCAAGGTCGACTCGGCGAACACGCTTCTGCGCGAAGATTCGCCCGGCTGCGGGAGCGCGAACTGGGTCGCCGACTGCACGGACATCGACGGCGCCGCCGCGGCCGTCGCTCTGCACGGCGCTCTGCCCGGTGGCTGGAAGGCCGTGCTCTTCGGCGCCGGCGGTACCTCCCGGCCATTCATCGCCGCTCTCGCCGAGGCGGGTGCCGCGGAGATCGTCATCGCGACGCGCAGGCCCACTGCCGGCCCAGCGCTCGCCTGTGCGGAGCGCTTCGGCGTTCCCGCACGCGACGTTCGGCTCGATTCGCCGGAGCTCACGGCGCTCGTGGAAGGTGCGGCGCTCGTCGTCAATACCGTTCCCGCTCCCGGGGCCGAGGCGCTCACTCCGCTGGTCGGCGGGGCGGCCCGGCTCGTCGACGCGCTCTACGATCCGTGGCCGACGCCGCTCGCGCGAGCTGTGCTGGAGTCCGGTGGAACGGTGGTTGGCGGGGACGAGATGCTCCTCGGCCAGGCGCTCGGGCAGTTCGAGCAGTTTACGGGCCACGCCGCCCCGCGCGAGGCGATGCGGGCCGCGCTCAACGATGCGCTCGCGCGCAGGTCTGCTCGCGGGCGGTAGCGCACCCCGCAGGCGGCACCGCACGCCTACCGTTCGGGCGTGAAGATCCCGCCGGGCGCATTGCCAGTTCCCGCAAGCGCCGCGATGGCGTCACCCGCTCTGCCGGCGCTGCACGCTGCGGACGGGATGCTCGCCGTGCTCGCACTGGCCGCCTGGGCAGTGGCGCTCACCCTTACGGACGTGCGCACGCTCCGAATCCCTCCGCGCCTCCGGCTCCTCGGGCTCTTCTGTGCTCTGCTGGCCCTCGCGGCGTTCGCGCGCGGGGAGTGGTCGGCCGATTCGCGCATGCTCGCCCACGTGGCGGCGGGCGCCGCGCTCCTCGCGGCCTTCTATCTCGCGGCCCGCGTCGCCAATCCGGCGGCACTCGGCGGCGGGGATCTGCGCCTCGCCCCGACGATCGGGGCGCTCGGTGGGATAGCGGGACCGGGCGGCATTGCGCTCGTGCTCGTCGCGCCGTTCGCGGTCAGCGGCGCATGGGGCCTGTACGAGCGGTTGGCGAGGTCGCCTGGCGCGGGCGGGCGCGCATTCGTCCCGCATGGACCCGGCATGGCATGGTCGGCGGTCGCAGCCCTGCTCCTCGCGGTCTGAGCCCGTCGAATCGGTCCGGCGACTCCCGCATTTGTGCATCCACAACCCGAATCGCCACGCAGGCTGCCTGCATGGGATAATCGGCGACGTGCTCAAGTGGACTACAGCAGGAGAATCGCACGGCCAATCCCTCGTCGCCATGGTCGAGGGCATGGTCGCCGGCGTCGGCGTGGTCCGCGAGGACATCGCCACGCAGCTCGCCCGTCGCCGCCTCGGATACGGCCGCGGCGCGCGGATGAAGTTCGAGCAGGACGCCCTGCGCCTGCTCACCGGCATCCGCCACGGCAAGACCATGGGCTCGCCCATTGCCATCGAGATCGGGAACACCGAGTGGCCCAAATGGGAGCAGATCATGTCGGCGGACCCCGTCGACATGGCCGAGATCGAGGACCAGGCGCGCGCCGCGAAGCTCACCCGCCCGCGGCCCGGGCACGCCGATTTCTCGGGCATGCTCAAGTACGACGTCGACGACGCGCGGATGATCCTCGAGCGCGCCAGTGCCCGGGAGACCGCATCGCGCGTGGTGTGTGGCACCATCGCCCGCAATTTCCTTCGCGACCTCTTCGGCGCGGAGGTCGTCTCGCACGTGATCTCCATCGGGGAATCCGCCCCGTATGACGGCCCCGTTCCCGGCCCCGGGGACCTCGCCGCCATCGACGAGAGCCCTGTCCGCGCCTTCGGCAAGGACGCCGAGGCGGACATGATCGCCCGCATCGACGCCGCGAAGAAGGCGGGCGACACGCTCGGCGGGGTCGTCGAGGTCGTCGTCGATCCGTTGCCCATCGGCCTCGGCTCGCATGTCTCGGGGCCCGAGCGTCTCGATGCGCAGCTCGCCGGGGAGCTCATGGGGATCCAGGCCATCAAGGGCGTCGAAGTTGGCGACGGGTTCACCACCGCCCGCCGCAGGGGCTCGGAGGCGCATGACGAGATCTACGTCGACGCCGAGGGGATCTCGCGCTCGACGAACCGCGCCGGCGGCATCGAGGGCGGCATGACCAATGGGCAGCAGCTCCGCGTCCGCGCGGCGATGAAGCCCATTTCGACCGTCCCGCGCGCGCTGTCCACCGTGGACATGGCCGACGGCTCGAAGGCGTCGGCGATCCACCAGCGTTCCGACGTGTGCGCCGTCCCCGCGGCCGGCGTGGTCGCCGAGGCCGCGGTCGCGTGCGTCGTCGCCCGCGCCGCGCTCGCGAAGTTCGGCGGCGATTCGCTCGCCGAGACCCGCCGCAACCTCGAGGCCTACCAAGAGCGCGTGGCCGAACGACTGGCGTTCGACGCCGAGTAAGCGCCCGTGGACCGCGAACAGCAGCAGGGAGGCGCCCGGCACGAGGGCGCGCCCGGCACGGGGGCGCAGCCAGTGCCGGTCCCGGACCGCAGGCGCACCTCGCTGCCCGGCCCCATCGTGGTCGTCGGGATGCCGGGATCCGGGAAGACGACGGTGGGGCGGCGGCTCGCCCGAGTGCTCGGGGTCGATTTCCTTGACACGGACCAGCTCATCGAATCCGACCAGGGCGTGAGCATCCCGGAGATCTTCGCCGGCCGGGGCGAGCCCTATTTCCGCGAGGTCGAGGAACGGATCGTCGCGGATGCCGTCGGCTCGGCGAACGGCGTCGTCTCGCTCGGCGGGGGAGCGATCATATCGGCGGATACGCGCAGGCTCCTCGGGCCGCACACCGTCGTGCACCTCACGATCGGCGTCGCCGAGGGTGCGCGCCGCAGCCGCGGCGGGAACCGGCCGCTGCTGGCGAACTCCGATGTCCTCGCCAAATACCAGGAGCTCCACACGTACAGGGCGCCCCTGTACCGCGAGGTCGCGACCGTGGCGGTGTCGACCGAGCGGCGCTCGACGGGCAAGGTCGTCCGCGATCTCGTCGAGCTCCTCGACCCCGGTCTCGCCTCGTCTCTCGACGTGGACGCCGAGGCCCAAGCGGCCGCCGAAGCCGCCTCGGCCGCAGGGACACCGGAGGCTGCTAAGGACACGCTTTCCGCCTCGGATCCCACCGCGGAACCCGGTGCGACGGCCGACAGGTAGAACTTGAGAGGTGGTGCGCGCGGGCTCTCCGGTTCGAGCTCACGGGCCGTGGGCCTCGGGCCACGGGACACAGCCCAAAAACCACGAGGCCACACGCCCGCGCGGACGCGACATGCACATGCACGAGACAGAAGTACGGGGCCGCAAGCCCCGATCGGAGGAAGGTAGCGCGATGAGCCAAGAGGCGACCGAACAGGCGGGCGCGGCAGGGAACGACCAGCCCACAGAGGTGCGGGTCGAATCCGCCAGCCCGTATACGGTGACCATCGGCCGTGGCCTCCTCCCGGAGATCGTCGCGTCGTGCTCCGGCGCGCACCGCGTGGCCGTGATCTACCAGCCCCCGCTCAAGGAGACCGCCGAGGGCCTGCGCGAGGCGCTCGAGGAGGCCGGGCTCGAATCCCACCGCGTGGAGATCCCCGACGCCGAGGACGGCAAAGACCTCTCGGTCGCCGCCTACTGCTGGGACGTTCTCGGACAGATCGGCCTGGGTCGCAAGGACGTCGTCATCGGCCTGGGCGGCGGCGCCGCGACCGATCTCGCGGGTTTCGTCGCCGGTACATGGATGCGCGGAGTCTCCTGCGTGCACGTGCCCACGACGCTCCTCGGCATGGTCGACGCAGCCGTGGGAGGCAAGGCCGGCATCAATACCGACGCGGGGAAGAACCTCGTCGGCGTGTTCCACGAGCCCGCGGCCGTGCTCGTCGACACCGCCACCCTCGCCACAGTGCCGCGCAACGAGCTCATCTCGGGCATGGCGGAGATCATCAAGTGCGGGTTCATCGCCGATCCCCAGATTCTCGACATCGTCGAGGCTGATCCCGAGGCTGCGCTCGACCCGACCGGTCCGGTCCTCGTCGACCTCATCCGCCGGAGCATCCGGGTCAAGGCCGATGTCGTCGGCAAGGACCTGCGCGAATCGAGCCTCCGCGAGATCCTCAACTACGGCCACACGCTCGGCCACGCGATCGAACGCCGCGAGAGCTACCGCTGGCGCCACGGCGCCGCGATCTCCGTGGGCATGGTCTTCGTCGCCGAGCTCGCGCGACTCGCCGGACGACTCGACGACGCCACCGCGGACCGTCACGCCGAGATCCTCGGGGCGGTGGGCCTGCCGGTCTCCTACGACCCGGACGCCTTCCCGCGTCTCCTCGAGCTCATGCAGGGCGACAAGAAGAACTTCTCGGGCATGCTCCGGCTGGTCGTCCTCGACGGCCTGGGCAAGCCCGGACGACTCGAGGCCCCCGACCCATCGCTTCTCGCCGCGGCCTATGCGGCTGTCGCAGAGGGCTACGAGGCGCCGACCCAGGGCGGGGGGATCTTCCTGTGACGACGCAGCTCCCCACCACCCCGGACCACGCGAGCCCCAACTACGCCGCACGGCGTGCGCGCGTTCTCGCCGAGCTCGACAAGCGATCCTCCGCCGCAGGCGCCGACTCCCTCGACCGACTCGACGGGCTCCTCGTCACCGACCTGAACAACGTCCGCTACCTCACCGGATACTCGGGTTCCGCCGGCTCGGCGCTCATTCTGCGAGACGGCACCACGCACTTCGCCACCGATTCCCGGTACACCGAGCAGATCAAGACGGAGCTCGACCCCGCGATCGAGGTCCACATCACCCGCAACTACGAGGCGACGATCGTCGGCGCGGCGCTCGGCAACGCCGGCGGGATCCTCGGCATCGACGATGCCCACTTCACGGTCGGGGACCTGCGCCGGCTCCGCGAGGAGTTCGTCGCCCTCGCCCACGGCATCGATTTCGTCCACTCCGCCGGACTCGTCGAGGAGGCGAGGCGTCAAAAGGACGATATCGAGATCGCGACCATTGCCCGTGCCTGTGCGGTCGCCGACACGGCGTGGACGTCACTCGTCGAGAACGGGCAGATCGCCGCCGGCCGCACCGAGCGCCAGGTCGCCGCGGACCTCGAGTGGCACATGCGCATGGCCGGTTCGGACGGCGTCTCTTTCGACACCATCGTGGGCTCGGGCCCCAATGGGGCTCTGCCGCACTATCACGCCGGGGACCGTGTGCTGGAAAACGGCGACCTGGTGGTCGTGGACTTCGGCGCCTACGTCGACGGATACGCCTCGGACTGCACGCGCACCGTGGGCATCGGGACGTTGGCCGACTGGCAACGGGAGATCTACGGGATCACCCTCGAGGCCCAGTTGCTCGGATCCTCCGCCGTCACGCATGGGGTGGCGGGGAGCGAGGCCGACGCGGCCGCGCGCCGGCACATAGACGCGGCAGGCTACGGGGAGTACTTCGGGCACTCGCTCGGCCACGGGGTCGGGCTCGACGTCCACGAAGCGCCTGGGCTCTCGCAGAGCTCGGCCAGTACACTGTTGCGCGGCGATGTGGTCACCTCCGAGCCCGGCATCTACCTGCCAGGGCGCGGCGGCGTGCGCATCGAGGACACGCTCCTCGTCACCGACGCCGAGCCGCGGGTGTTCACGACCACGTCGAAGGACCTGCTCGAGCTGTAGGGCCGCCGCGCGAGCGGGCCGGGCAGCCATGAGCACGACAATCGCGCGATATCCGAACGATCGACACGACAAGCAAAGAGACCAAGGAGCTTTCCGATGGCGTCGACCGCCGATTTCAAGAACGGACTCGTCCTCAAGGAGGACAACCAGCTGTGGCAGATCATCGAGTTCCAACACGTCAAGCCGGGTAAGGGCCCGGCCTTCGTGCGGACGAAGATGAAGAACGTGGTCTCCGGCAAGATCATCGACAAGACCTTCAACGCCGGAGTCAAGGTCGAGACCGCGACCGTCGACCGCCGCGACATGCAGTACCTCTACCGTGACGGCGAGGACTACGTCCTCATGGACGCCGAGACCTTCGACCAGATCAACGTCACGCCCGTCGTGATGGGCGATGGCGCGCGCTTCCTCCTCGAGAACGAGACCGTTCAGGTCTCGATGCACGAGGGCGAGCCGCTCTTCGCCGAGATGCCCGTCGCGGTCAACCTCGTCGTGCAGCACACCGACCCGGGCCTGCAGGGCGACCGCTCGACCGGCGGCACGAAGCCCGCCACGCTCGAGACCGGTGCCGAGGTCCAGGTCCCGCTGTTCATCAACACGGGGGACAAGCTGCGCATCGACACCCGCGATGGCAGCTACCTGAGCCGGGTGAACGACTAGGAATGTCCGAGTCCGAAACCGGCCGCCAGGCCGACCCATTCCACCGTCGCGGGGCGCGCTTCCGCTCCCGCCGGCGCGCGGCGTCGCTGCTCTTCGAGGCGGAGATTCGCAACCTCGACGCGACCGAGCTCGCCCGTGAGCGACAGGAGCTCGGAGCCGTGAACGAGGACGTGGGCGAGGTCTCGCCCTTCGCGCTCACGATCGTCGAGGGCGTCTCCGCGCACCGCGAGCGCATCGACTCCGCGATCTCCGACCATCTCGACGGCTGGGTGCTCGAGCGCATCCCCTCCGTCGATCGGGCGATCCTCCGCGTCGGCGCCTGGGAGCTCCTCTTCAGCGAAGAGGACACCCCCGACTCGACCGTGATCGACCAGGCGGTGTTGCTCACCGCCGACATCGCGGCGGAGAAGTCGATGGCGTACGTCAACGCCGTGCTCGACCAGATCGCCGGGCTCGCAGGGCACATCAAGGCCGCCGAGGCCGCTGTCTCCGTGCTCGGGGATCTCGATGCGGGAGCCGCCGCAAAGGGAGAGAGCTATTCGGAGGACGCAGGCTCCGCCGTCGGCGAGGGCGACATGATTGCCGAGGCTTCCGCGGATGCCGAACTCGACGAGGCCGCCGAGGCTGCCGAGGACGAGCCAGGGAGCGCCGGGGCCGAAGACGCAGCGAACTGATAATCTCGAAGCGTCGATCGCGGGGTCGGCAAAGGTGACGAAAACAGGCTTCATCAGAAGTCGAGGTTCCGGCCCATCCCGCGGCACGCAGAGGTACAAA
Source organism: Dietzia sp. (assembly GCF_036741115.1). Taxonomy (NCBI): domain Bacteria; kingdom Bacillati; phylum Actinomycetota; class Actinomycetes; order Mycobacteriales; family Dietziaceae; genus Dietzia; species Dietzia sp. The sequence continues at coordinate 10,077 of NZ_DAINST010000019.1, read as the reverse complement.
CCGAATACATCCCTTTAACAAGCCGTCCCGTGAGGCGGACAAGGAGGTGGAGCCGGTGAGTGGTGACGTGGAATTGATGTCCGCGCAGGACGTCTCGCGCACGATTTCCAGGCTTGCACATCAGATCATCGAACGGACCGAGCTCGGCGCTGATAGCGAGGCGCCGCCGGTCCTTCTCGGCATCCCGACCCGGGGCAAGCTCCTCGCCGAACGGTTGGTCGGCCGCATTGAGGAGTTCGCCGGTATCCGTCCATCGGTCGGCGTCCTCGACATCACCCTGTACCGCGACGATCTCCGCGAGCGCCCACTTCGGCCCGCCGGCAAGACCGAGATTCCCGCCGAGGGCATCGACGGCCGCACGGTGATTCTCGTCGACGACGTCCTCTACACCGGCCGCACCGTCAGGGCCGCGCTCGACGCGCTGCGCGACGTCGGTCGCCCCTCCCGGATCCAGCTCGCCGTCCTCGTCGACCGCGGGCACAGGGAGCTCCCACTCCGCGCCGACTACGTGGGCAAGAACGTGCCCACCGCCCGCCACGAGGGCGTCTCCGTGGCCCTCGCCGAGGTCGACGACGGCCGTGACGCCGTCCTCCTCGACCGCAATGAGGGCGCCCGACCCGAGGGGGCCGGGCAATGACCGCGAACCTGCTCTCGGCCGCCGATCTGTCCGCGGACGAGATCCACGCGCTCCTCGACGAGGCCGACCAGCTCAAGTCCTCACTGCTCGACAGGGACGTCCGCAAGCTCCCGACGCTCCGCGGCCGCACGGTGATGACCGTCTTCTACGAGAATTCCACCCGCACGCGCGTCTCCTTCGAGACCGCAGGGAAGTGGCTCTCCGCCGACGTCATCAACGTTTCCGCCTCTTCGTCCTCTGTCTCCAAGGGTGAATCGCTCCGCGACACCACGAAGACCCTTGCGGCGATCGGCGCCGACCTGCTCATCGTGCGACACCCCGCCTCGGGGGCCGCCAAACAGATCGCCGGGTGGATGGACGAAGACGGAGTGCGTACCGGCGTGGTGAACGCAGGCGACGGGATGCACGAGCACCCGACCCAGGCCCTGCTCGACGCCATGACCATCCGCGAGAGCCTCGGAGGGTTCGCCGGCCGAAAGATCGTCGTCGTGGGCGATATCCTCCATTCCCGAGTAGCCCGTTCGAACGCGCTGCTCCTGTCCACACTCGGCGCCGAACTCGTCTTCGTCGCCCCGCGCACCCTGTGGCCCGCCGGCACGGAGACCTGGCCGGTGCGGATGACCGACGACCTCGACGCCGAACTCGTCGACGCCGATGCCGTAATGATGCTCCGGGTCCAGGCCGAGCGCATGAACGGGGGCTTCTTCCCCTCTGCTCGCGAGTTCTCCGTGCGTTACGGGCTGTCCGAGGCCCGCGCCGCGCGACTTCCCGAACACGCCATCGTCATGCACCCCGGGCCGATGCTCCGCGGAATGGAAATCGGCTATCCCGTCGCGGACGCCCCGCGCTCCGTCGTGCTCCCACAGGTCACCAACGGCGTCCATCTCCGGATGGCCGTCCTGCTCCGCTCTCTCGTCCACTCGGAAGGAAACGCCTAGTGTCAGCACCAGTGTCACAGTCCACGGAGGCGCCTTCCGGCCTCCTCATCACCGGCGTCACTCTGTACGGGGAAGGCGATCCGGTCGATATCCGCATCTCCGGTGGAGTGATCACCGAGATCGGCCCCGAGCTCGCCATCGACGGCGAGACCGTCCTCGACCGGCGCGGCCAGGTCGCGTTGCCCGGTCTCGTCGATCTGCACACGCATCTGCGCGAGCCGGGACGCGAAGACACCGAGACCATCGAGTCCGGTTCCCGCGCGGCGGCGCGCGGCGGCTACACCTCGGTTTTCGCCATGGCCAACACCTCACCCGTCGCCGACAACCAGACGATCACCGATTCTGTGTACCGCATCGGCCGCACGGTCGGCCTCTGCGACGTCCACCCGGTCGGCGCGGTCACCATGGGGCTAGCTGGCGAACAGCTCGCGGAGATGGGCCAGATGGCAGCGGGGGAGGGCGCGGTCCGCATCTTCTCCGATGACGGCAAGTGCGTCCACGACCCGCTGGTGATGCGCCGCGCCCTCGAGTACTCGGCCTCGCTCGGCGTGCTCGTAGCGCAACACGCCGAAGAGCCGCGGCTCACGGTCGGGGCCGTCGCCCACGAGGGTCCCACCGCTGCGCGCCTCGGACTCGCGGGCTGGCCGCGCTCGGCCGAGGAGTCGATCGTCGCCCGCGACGCGATCCTCGCCCGGGACGCGGGCGCGCGGCTCCACATCTGCCACGCCTCGACCGCCGGCACCGTCGAGCTCCTGCGGTGGGCCAAGGAGCAGGGAATCGCGGTGACCGCCGAGGTCACCCCGCACCATCTGTTCCTCGACGATTCCCGCCTCGAGACCTTCGACGGTGTGTACCGGGTCAACCCGCCGCTGCGCGAGGACACCGACGCCGCCGCACTCCGCGAGGCGCTGCGCAGCGGGATCGTCGACTGCGTCGCCACCGACCACGCGCCCCACGCCAGCCAGGAGAAGTGTTGCGAGTTCGCCCAGGCCCGCCCCGGCATGCTCGGCCTTGAGACGGCGCTGCCCATCGTCGCCGCGCTCTTTGTGGAGGACGGTGACCTCGACTGGCGCTGGGTTGCGAAGGTGATGAGCGAGCGACCGGCGGAGATCGCAGGCCTCGCCGATCAGGGCAGGCCCTTGGCCGCGGGGGAACCCGCGAACATCGCCGTCATCGATCCGAATGGGGCGTGGACGGTCGACGCGGAAGGGCTCGCGAGCCTCTCCCACAACACCCCCTACGCGGGGACGGAGTTCGGCGCGTCCGTGACCGCGACGGTCCTGCGCGGCGCCGTGACCCACGATGCCGCAGCCCTCGCTACAGGCACCGGCGCGGGCGCCGAAGAAGAGGGGGCCGCGCGATGACCCAGAACGTATGGACCTCGATCATCGCCGTGCTCATCGTCCTCGGCATCGCCACGCTCATGTGGCGTGGCTGGCACGGAAGGCTGCGCCGGCAGTCGGAGCTCCTCGGCGCTCTGCCCGAGGTGCCCGAGAACCTCGGTGAGCCGCTCCTCGAGCCTCTCACCGGCGTGTACATCGGTACGACGACCGCCGGGGAATGGAACAACCGCATCGCGCAGTCGCCGCTGGGCTTCCGCAGCGCAGGCACCCTCGTGGCCTATCCCGAGGGCGTACTGCTCAACCTCGACGGCGGCAGGATCTGGATTCCGGACCCCGCTCTCACGGCCGTGCGAGCGGACTCGAAGATCGCGAACAAGGTGGTGCCCGGCAAGGGGATCCTCGTGTTCACCTGGGCCGCGCCGGCCGGAGATGCGGCCGGCGATTCCGAGGCCAGCCCCGGCTCCCGCACCGTCGCCCTCGACACCGGCTTCCGCGCCGACGACAAAGACCACTACGCCGACTGGACGGCACTGAAGGAGAGCAAATGAGCACCGACCCCACTCCCACCTCCGGCGAAGGGCGGACCGCTCGCTCTGCTCTCCTCGCCGAGCCCGCCGCGCTCGTCCTCGAGGACGGCACCGTCCACCGCGGACACGCCTACGGGGCGCGCGGTGAGACCCTCGGCGAGGTCGTCTTCTGCACCGGCATGTCCGGCTACCAGGAGACGCTCACCGACCCCTCGTACTGCAGACAGATCGTCGTCGCCGCGGCGCCGCAGATCGGCAACACGGGCTGGAATCCCGAGGACGGCGAGTCGCACGTCTCAGGCGCCGACGACTCGTCCGGCCGCATCTGGGTCTCCGGATTCGTCATCCGTGACGCCGCTCGCCGCGATTCGAACTGGCGCTCCACCGGCACGCTTGAGGACGAGCTCCGCACGCAGGAGATCGTCGGGATCAGCGGGGTCGATACCCGCGCCATCGTCCGCCGCCTCCGCGACAAGGGCTCGATGAAGGCCGGGATCTTCTCCGGCGACGCCCTCGAGTCCTCGACCGAGCAGCTCGTCGAGCGGGTCCGCGCGCAGGACGCCATGGCCGGCGCCGACCTGTCCGGCGAGGTCTCCACCGATGAGACCTACGTGGTCCCGGCCGAGGGGGAGACCCGCTTCCGCGTCGCCGCCCTCGATCTCGGCATCAAGTCGAACACCCCGCGCATGCTCGCCGCGCGCGGCATCGAGGTCCACGTCCTTCCGCATGACGCGAGCCTCGCGGAAGTCAAGGCCATCGATCCCGACGGCGTCTTCCTCTCGAACGGTCCCGGCGATCCCGCCACCGCCGATGAGGCCGTCGCCCTGACCAAGGCCGTCCTCGGCGAGAAGCTGCCCTTCTTCGGCATCTGCTTCGGCAACCAGATCCTCGGCCGCGCGCTCGGCCTCGACACGTACAAGATGCCGTTCGGCCACCGTGGCATCAACGTGCCGGTCAAGGAGCTCGCGACCGGCAAGGTCGCTATCACGTCGCAGAACCACGGCTTCGCGCTCCGCTCGCCCGAGGGCGGCACGTGGGAGTCCCCGTTCGGCCCCGCCCGGGTCACCCACCTCTGCGCGAATGACGACGTGGTCGAGGGAGTCGCCCTCGAGGACGGGTCCGCGTTCTCCGTCCAGTACCACCCCGAGGCCGCCGCAGGCCCCCACGACGCGTCCTCGCTCTTCGATCAATTCACCGAGCTCATGTCCCGCACGGCGGGTAACGCCCAGGGCTCCTCCAACAGAAAGGCGGCCGAGTAAATGCCACGGCGTCACGACATCTCGCACGTCCTCGTCATCGGCTCCGGCCCCATCGTCATCGGGCAGGCCTGCGAGTTCGACTACTCCGGAACCCAGGCGTGCCGCGTACTGCGCGAGGAGGGCATCCGGGTCACGCTGGTCAACTCGAACCCGGCGACGATCATGACAGACCCGGGCTTCGCCGACCACACCTACGTCGAGCCCATCACCCCGGAATTCATCGACAAGGTCTTCACCAAGGAGGCCGAGGAGGGGCATCCCGTCGACGCCGTCCTCGCGACGCTCGGCGGGCAGACCGCGCTCAATGCCGCGATGCAGCTCGATGCCGAGGGCATCCTGGTCAAGCACGGGATCGAGCTCATCGGTGCGGACATCCCCGCGATCAATCGCGGCGAGGACCGGCAGACATTCAAGGACATCGTCGCGAAGGTCGGCGGCGATTCCGCGCGCTCCCGCGTCTGCCACAACATGGACGAGGTCTACGACACCGTCGCCGAGCTCGGCCTCCCCGTCGTCGTCCGGCCGTCGTTCACCATGGGCGGCCTGGGCTCCGGCCTCGCCTTCACCAACGAGGACCTCGAGCGCATCGCCGGCGGTGGCCTCGCCGCCTCGCCGACCGCGAACGTGCTCATCGAGGAATCCATCCTCGGCTGGAAGGAGTACGAGCTCGAACTCATGCGCGACGGCAAGGACAACGTCGTGGTCGTGTGTTCCATCGAGAACGTCGACGCCCTCGGCGTCCACACCGGCGATTCGATGACGGTAGCCCCGTCGATGACCCTAACTGACCGCGAGTACCAGCGGATGCGCGATCTCGGCATCGACATCATCCGCGAGGTTGGCGTGGCCACCGGCGGCTGCAACATCCAGTTCGCGGTCAACCCCGAGGACGGGCGCCTCGTGGTCATCGAGATGAACCCCCGTGTGTCCCGCTCCTCGGCACTCAGTTCGAAGGCCACGGGCTTCCCCATCGCGAAGATGGCCGCGAAGCTTGCCGTTGGTTACACACTCGACGAGATCGACAACGACATCACGGGGGAGACCCCGGCGTGCTTCGAGCCCACGCTCGACTACGTCGTGGTCAAGGCGCCGCGCTTCGCCTTCGAGAAGTTCCCCGGCGCCGACGACACCCTCACCACGACCATGAAGTCGGTGGGCGAGGCCATGTCCATCGGCCGCAACTTCCGCGAGGCGCTGGGCAAGGTGCTCCGCTCGCTCGAGACCAAGCCCACCGGATTCTGGACCCAGACCGACGAGAAGGTCGCGTCCGGCCGTTCCACGGACGTCTCCGCCGTGCTCGACGACCTGCGCACCCCGACCGAGGGCCGCATCTACGACTGCGAGCTCGCTCTCCGTCTTGGCGCAAGCGTCGAGCAGGTCCACGAGGCCTCGGGCCTCGACCCGTGGTTCCTCGAGGAGATCGCGTACCTCATCGAGCTCCGGCAGGCGATCGTCGACGCGAACGTGCTCGACGAGGATCTCCTGCGCCTCGCCAAGCACAACGGTTTGTCCGACGAGCAGATCGCCGCGCTGCGGCCGGAGTTCGCGGGCGCCGAGGGCGTCCGCCGCTTGCGCCACAAGCTCGGTGTGCACCCCGTCTACAAGACCGTGGACACCTGCGCCGCCGAGTTCGAGGCGAAGACGCCGTACCACTACTCGACCTATGAGCTCGACCCCGCCGCCGAGACCGAGGTCGAGCCGCAGACAGAGCGCGAGAAGGTCATCATCCTCGGTTCCGGGCCCAACCGAATTGGCCAGGGCATCGAGTTCGACTACTCGTGCGTCCACGCCGCCCAATCGCTCTCGGCCGCCGGCTACGAGACCGTGATGGTCAACTGCAACCCCGAGACGGTCTCAACGGACTACGACACCGCGGATCGCCTCTACTTCGAGCCGCTCACGCTCGAGGACGTGCTCGAGGTCTACAACGCCGAGACCGAGTCCGGCACGGTCGCGGGTGTGCTCGTGCAGCTCGGCGGACAGACCCCACTGGGGCTCGCCGCCGACCTCGAGGCCGCCGGCGTCCCGATCCGCGGCACCCTGCCCGCTGCGATCGACCTCGCCGAGGACCGCCGCGAGTTTGGCGAGGTGCTCGTCGGCGCCGGGCTGCCCGCACCCGAGTTCGGCACCGCCATCTCGTCCAACGAGGCGAAGGAGATCGCCGCGTCGATCGGCTACCCGGTTCTCGTGCGCCCGTCGTACGTGCTCGGTGGCCGTGGCATGGAGATCGTCTTCGACGAGGCCGCGCTCGAGTCTTACATCGACCGCGCGACCGAGCTGAGCCCGGACCACCCCGTGCTCGTCGACCGCTTCCTCTCCGATGCCATCGAGATCGACGTCGACGCGCTGTTCGACGGCGAGGACATGTACCTCGGCGGCGTCATGGAGCACATCGAGGAGGCCGGTATCCACTCCGGCGACTCGGCGTGCACGCTTCCGCCGATCACGCTCGGCAGCGACGACATCGACCGCGTACGCGAGTCGACCCGCGCCCTCGCCAAGGGGATCGGCGTCCGCGGACTCATCAACGTGCAGTACGCGCTCAAGGACGACACGCTCTACGTGCTCGAGGCCAATCCCCGCGCCTCGCGCACGGTGCCCTTCGTCTCGAAGGCCACCGGCGTACAGATGGCTCGGGCGTGCGCGCGGATCATGATGGGCGAGTCCATCGCTTCCCTCAAGGCCGAGGGGCTTCTCCCACGCGAGCTCGACGGTGGTTCCATTCCGGCGGAGGCGGCCGTCGCCGTCAAGGAGGCGGTCTTGCCGTTCAACCGTTTCCGTACTCCCGATGGGCGGATCGTCGATTCCCTCCTCAGCCCGGAGATGAAGTCGACGGGCGAGGTCATGGGCATAGCACCCGACTTCGCCATCGCCTTCGCGAAGGGCCAGCTCTCCGCGGAGGGCTCGCTCCCGCTCTCGGGCAACGTGTTCGTCTCCGTCGCCAACACCGAGAAGCGCGCGGTACTCTTGCCCGCGCTCCGGCTCTCGGCGCTCGGCTTCAGGATCTACGCGACCGAGGGCACGGCGCTCATGCTGCGCCGGCACGGCGTCGATGCGACCGTGGTCACCAAGCTCACTTCCTCGGGCGATGCACCGCTCGACGAAAACGGCGAGCCGCTGCCGACCATCGTCGACCACATCAACGCCGACGAGATCGACCTCGTCATCAACATTCCCGCGAACTCCGGGCCCCATCGCGCGGACGGGCACGAGATCCGCTCCGCGGCCATCGCGCGCCGGATCCCGTGCATGACCACGGTGCAGGGCGTATCGGCGTGCGTGCAGGGTATCGAGGCTATGCAGAACGGCGAGGCGCTCGTGAGCCCGCTGCAGGAGCTCCACTCGATCGGCGTGGCTGAGTCGTGAGTGGCCCGGAGAGCGGTTCGAACGACGTTGTCAGCGCAGCACCGGGCACGGGCACGGGCACGGAACAACCCGCTACATCCGTAGACGGATATGGCGAGCGTCTCGAGCGGACGGTTGCCGAGCGGGGGCACCTCTGCCTCGGCATCGATCCGCACCCCGGGCTCCTCGAGGACTGGGGGCTCCCACGCAGCGCCGAGGGCGTCCGGGAGTTCTCCGCCCGCGTTGTCGAGGCCGGGGGAGACCTGGCCGCGGCGATCAAGCCTCAGGTCGCCTTCTTCGAGGCATACGGATCTGCGGGAATGCGGGTGCTAGAGGACGTGTGCCGTGACATCGCAGCCCGCGGCGCGCTCGTCATCGCCGATGCCAAGCGTGGTGATATCGGCTCGACCCTCGCAGCCTATGCGGAGGCGTGGCTGGCGCCCGGAGCGCCGTTCGCGTGCGATGCCGTGACCCTCTCGCCGTATCTAGGCGTGGGCGCGTTGGAGCCTGCTTTCGCTGCCGCAGAGGCCTCGGGGCGGGGCGTCTACGTCCTGTCGGCGACCTCGAATCCGGAGGCAGTGGGGCTCCAGAACGCCCGTCTGGCGGACCTAACGACGTCCGCCGAGGATGCGTCGGGAATCACCACGGGTCAGACGCTCGCGCAATTCGTCGCCGACGAGATCGCGGCCAGGAATCGCGCCGGGCGCAAGCCGGAGAACCCGGCGGTCGGCCTGGTCATCGGTGCCACGGTGGCCGAGCCCCCTGCGGTGGGCCGGGACCACGGCCCGCTCCTCGTCCCCGGTTACGGGGCGCAGGGTGGCGGCGACTCGGACATACGTCGCGTGTGCGGGGGAAACTTGCCCTCTGCTCTGATCAACGTCTCCCGCGCGATCCTCCGCCACGGGCCGGACGTGGCGGCACTGCGAGAGGCGACGATCGCCGTCAACCAGCAAATGTCCGCCGTGGAGAAATCCGAGTAACTCGAGCCCTTTTCCTGGTAAACGTCGAGACGCCGGGTACCGTGTACTCCGACGAAGTTGATTCGGCCAGGCCGAACGGCGCGTGCCCCGCGAACGCGGGCCGCTCGAACCGCTCGAGCGCGGTGCGATTAACTTTGACCGACGCGCATGCCCTACCGTGGGCACGCGCAATCACGAACGAGACATTCGAACCTACGGAGGAATTGTGGCCCTTCCCCAGCTGACCCCGGAAGAGCGCGCTGCCGCTTTGGAGAAGGCGGCTGCTGCCCGCCGCGCACGCAAGGAGCTCAAGGAGAGCCTCAAGCGTGGCGGCACGGACCTTAAGCAGGTGCTCAAGGACGCCGAAACCGACGAGATCCTCGGCAAGATGAAGGTCTCCGCGCTCCTCGAGGCGCTCCCCAAGGTCGGCAAGGTCAAGGCGCAGGAGATCATGCAGACGCTCGAGATCGCCCCGACTCGCCGCCTCCGCGGCCTCGGCGACCGTCAGCGCCGCGCGCTCCTCGAGCACTTCGACTTCGAGGCCGAGTAGCAGTAGCACTCACCGAGACCATCGGTCTGCCGGACTCAATAGCCGAGCAACCGACACTGTCTTCGGGCCGCCTGCGGGGCGGTCGCGGGAGGGGCACGTCCCCGGAAACCCTGCGGCCGCCCCGCAGGTGTCTGTCGGGAGGATGTCGGTCGCCGCGTTACGGCAGCGTCGACGGCCCCGGCAGGAGACACGCAACAGGCAGCACAGACGAAGCGATCGCCGCGGCATGCGGTCGATCCCACGAGAAAGGATCGGCATTGGCCGACCACAGCGGGCAGCCCGGAGTCGAGCCGGCAGAGGGCAGGGGGAGGCTGGTCGTCCTGGCCGGGCCCTCGGCCGTCGGTAAATCGACGATCGTCGCCGGGCTCCGGGAACAGATTCCGGACCTCTACTTCAGCGTCTCGATGACCACTCGGGATCCGCGTCCCGGCGAGGTCGACGGACGCGACTACTACTTCGTGAGCAAAGAGGCCTTCCGTGAGGCAATTGCCGAGGGCAGGATGCTCGAGTGGGCGGAGA
>NZ_DAINST010000018.1:0-40940 GCF_036741115.1 Dietzia sp. | reverse complement strand
TCGGTGTCGTCGGTATCGCCGGAACCGTCTTGCTCGCCGCCCGAACCCGGATCCGTCTGGGCGTTCTGTTCTTCGGCGGACTCGAGCTCGTCCAGCCGTCGAGCCGCGGCGGTGAACGCCGCGTCGATCTCCTCCTCACTCATCCCGGTGGAGTCGAAGGGATCCGTGCGCCGGCGGTGCGGGAGGACGAAACTGGCGACGGCGCGCACGTCGGCCTCGGTGACCTCGTCGCGGCCCTCGAGCACGGCGTGGGCCTTCGCGGCCCGGGCGCTCACGACGTCCGCGCGCAGGCCCTGAACCTCTGTCTCGAGGCACACGAAGGCGATACGGCGGAGCTCGCGGAGCGGGATCCTGGCGCCGTCGAGCGCCGCCCGGGCGCGGGCGATCCGCGCGGCACCGGCGCGCTCGGCATCGGCGAATCCCGCGGCGAATCCGCCCGGATCGGAATCGAAGGCGAGCCTGCGAGTGATTACCTCGACGCGCTCGCCGGCATCGCCCGGCGCCGATACCTCGACCGAGAGGCCGAACCTGTCGAGAAGTTGAGGGCGGAGCTCGCCTTCTTCGGGGTTCATGGTGCCGACGAGAGCGAAGCGGGACTGAGTCGAGGCGGAGATTCCGTCGCGCTCGACGGTCACCCGGCCGGTCGCTGCGGCGTCGAGAAGGACGTCGACGAGGTTGTCGGCGAGGAGGTTGACCTCGTCCACATAGAGGACGCCGCCGTCGGCAGCGGAGACGAGCCCGGGGCGCAGGCTGGCAGCCCCGTCGGCCACGAGGGAGTGCACGTCGATCGAGCCGACGACGCGGTCCTCGGTGGCGCTGAGCGGAAGTTCGACGAACGCGCCGTGCGCGTCGGTGTCGCCGTCGTCGCCCGTCCCTGGCAGTAGCGCGGCGAGACCGCGCACCGCGGTGGTCTTCGCGGTGCCCTTTTCGCCCTGGATCAGGACGCCGCCGAGGCGAGGGTCGACGGCGAGGAGGAGCAGCGCGAGCCGCAGGGACTCCTGGCCGACGATCGCCGAGAACGGGTAGGCGTGGCGTTCGTCGTCACCGGTCCCCGACTCCGTCTGCTGCTGCGCGTGATGCGCTCCCATGCGCTCCTCCTCGATCCGTATCCCTCACCCGCGGCAGGCCCCCGCCGCTCGGCGGGGGCATTGCCGGAGATGTCCCGCGCCGTCGGGCGCCGGATCAGGACTGCAGCTTGAGCGACTTCTCCGAGCGTTCGAACTGCTCGGTGAACAGTGCGGTCTCGTCGCCGAGCTTGCGACCGAAGGACGGCACCATCTCCTTGAGCGAGGAGTCCCACGCCGCCATGCGGTCCGGGAAACAGCGGCCGAGCACGTCGATCATCGCGTCGACGGCGGTCGAGGCGCCGGGCGAGGCGCCGAGCAGGCCGGCGATCGAGCCGTCGGAGGAATTGATCACGGCGGTGCCGAACTCGAGTGTGCCGCCCTTCTTCTTGTTCGGCTTGATCACCTGCACGCGCTGGCCGGCGACGACCTTCTCCCAGTCGCCGCTCTGCGCGGTGGGCATGAACTCGCGGAGGGACTCCACTCGCGCCTCGTGTCCCTTGGCCAGCTCCGTCACGAGGTACTTGACGAGGCCGAGCTCGGAGACCCCGACCCCCGCCATCGACAGGAGGTTGTTCGGGCGGATGGACAGCGGCAGGTCGGTGAACTTGCCCCGCTTGAGGAACTTCGGAGTCCAACCGGCGAACGGGCCGAAGAGCAGGGCGCGCTTGCCGTCGATCACGCGAGTATCGAGGTGCGGAACGGACATCGGCGGGGCGCCGACGGCGGCCTGGCCGTAGACCTTCGCCTGGTGCTGCTCGATGATCTCCTCATTGGTGCAGCGGAGCCATTGCCCGCCGACCGGGAAGCCGCCGATGCCGCGGATCTCGGGGATCCCGGATTTCTGCAGCAGGTGGAGCGCGCCGCCGCCGGCGCCGACGAACACGAACTTCGCGTTGATCGTGTATTCCTCCTCGAGGGCGCGGTTGACGTATCGCACCTTCCAGGAGCCGTCGGTATTGCGCTCGAGGTTGCGCACCTCGGCCTGGTAGCGGACGTCCGTTCCCGTGCGCGCGAGGTAGCCGAGGAGCTGGCGGGTGAGCGCTCCGAAGTTGACGTCGGTGCCCGCCTCGGCGTAGCTCAGGGCGAGTTTCTCGTCCTCGCCGCGGCCCTTGCCGACGAGCGGCACGAGCTTGGTGATCTCCTCGAGATCCTCGGTGTACTGCATGCCGGGGAACAGCGGGTGCTCCGAGAGCTTCTCGTAGCGCTTACGGAGGTACTTCTGGCCCTCGGTACCCGTCACGAAGCTCATGTGCGGGACGGGGCGGATCCACTCGGTCGGGTCGCCGAGCAGGTTGTTCTCGACGGCGAAGGACCAGAACTGGCGGGAGATCTGGAACTTCTCGTTGACGCCGACGGCCTTCGTGATGTCGACGTCGCCGTCCGCGGTCTTCGGGGAGTAGTTGAGCTCGCACAGTGCGGAGTGGCCGGTGCCGGCGTTGTTCCAGGCATCGGATGACTCCTGCGCAGGGCCATTGAGGCGCTCGAGGATCTCGATGGACCAGTCGGGCTGCAGGCGGCGGAGTAGCGCGCCGAGAGTCGCGCTCATCACCCCCGCGCCGATGAGAACAACGTCCGTGCTCGTCTGATTACTGCCCTGTGGGACTGTCACTGCCAGCCATCCTCTTGTCGTGTCCGGGATTCTTTCCGCAAATGCGTCGCGTACCGCGCGTGTACGTCTCGTGCTCTCGCGCCCCCAGGCCGGACAGCGCCGGCGGCGGCGCACACGACTCATAGACTACTCACCGTCTTTACTCGCCGGTACCGTGGTGGCGTGCACATTGCCGAACTGTCCTCCGCCGACGCCCGGAGCAGCGCGCCCGTCGGGCCGTGGCTCCCCGACCGCCTCGGAATGGGCTTCTCTTACGCGAGCATCGAGCTCGGCGAGGATCCGGACGGAGAGGGACGGATCACGGCGACCCTCGTGCGCCACGACGAGTCGGTCCGCGGCGCGGATTCTCCGCCCCGCGCCGCAATCCTCTGGGTCCACGGGTTCTCCGACTATTTCTTCCAGCGCCACCTCGCCGAGCGCCTCGCCGCCGAGGGGATCGCCTTCTACGCCCTCGACCTCCGAAAATCGGGGCGCTCGCTGCGACCGGGGCTCACGCCGCACTACTCCACCGACCTCTCCCAGTACGACGAGGAAATGGACGCCGCGCTCGGGGTCGTCGCGGCGGAGACCGGGAGCAGCCAGACGAGAGCGGAGAGCGCGGGGACCACACCCACCTCCGGTGCCCCGATCATCGTCGCAGGGCACTCGACGGGCGGCCTCGTCGTCTGCGCGTGGCTCGCGCGGCGCGGGGACCGTGGGGCGTCGCCCGAACGGGTGCGGGGCGTCCTCCTCGATGGCCCATGGCTCGGATTCGACGCGCATGCCTACCTCGGGACGCACTCCCGAATCGCCGCGAAGGCACTCGACGGCCTCATCGCCGCCCTCGCCCGGATTGCGCCGAAATGGGTGCTTCCGGCTCCTGCGAACGAGCTCTACGGAAGCTCGCTTGCCGCGGACCGGGGCGGCGAGTTCGAATACGAGCGCGCGCTCAAGCCGCTCGGCGGGGTGGGGATCCGGCCCGGTTGGCTCGCCGCGGTCCGCCGCGAGCAACGCCGCATCGAGCGCGGCCCGGGCTTCGGGCTCTCCATCCCCGTGCTCCTCATCCGTTCCTCTCGCTCCAGCCGCACGGACGTCGACATGGATCTCATCCTCGACGTGCGGACGATGGCCAGGCTCGCCCCGAAGATCTCCTCCAACGTCCGGGACCGGCCACTCGACGGCGCACGGCACGACGCGTTCGTCTCCGCCCCGGCCGTGCGCGAGCAGGTGATGGCGGAGGTACTCGAATGGATGGCGGACAAAGGCATCGTGGCCTCCGTATCGCCGGACTCCTCACCGCCTGGACCCCAGCCGTCACAGCCGCAGTAGCCGGGCCGGGCCGGGGAATACTCGCTTACCCGGAGCCGTTCCACCCACGCACGCGATAGCCACAAGCCACGACCCTCTACAGGAGTCTCTACATATGTCGCAACCGCAGGTCGACGAGCACTTCGACATCATCATCATCGGAACCGGCTCGGGAAACTCCCTGCCGGGAGACGAAATCGACGACAAGAAAATCGCCATCTGTGAGGAGTGGACCTTCGGCGGGACCTGCCTCAACCGCGGCTGCATCCCCACCAAGATGTTCGTTTTCGCCGCCGATCAGGCGGAGAACGCGGCCACCAACGCGCGCCTCGGTATCGACACGAGCTACCAGGGAGTGCGCTGGTCGGACATCGTTTCGCGCGTCTTTGACGACCGCGTCGACCTCATCGCCGCCGGCGGGGAGGCCTACCGGCGCAACGAGTGCGAGAACATCACGGTCTTCGACGGCCACGCACGCTTCGTCGGCCCCCGCACGATAGACACCGGCACGGGCAAGATCATCTCCGCCGACCAGATCCTCCTCGCGGCCGGCGCCCGCGCGTCTGTCCCCGACGCCGTCCGCGAATCGGGTGTGCCGTTCCACACGAGCGACGACATCATGCGGATCGCCGAACCTCCGGAATCGATCGTCATCCTCGGCTCGGGCTACATCGCCACCGAGTTCGCCCACATCTTCTCCGCCTTCGGCACGCGCGTGACCGTCATCGGCCGCTCCCCCGTCCTGCTCAAGCACCTCGACAGCACCATCTCCGAGGCATTCACCGACGCCGCACGGGAGAAGTGGGACGTGCGGCTCGGCCAGGCGACGACAGGCTTCTCCTCATCTGACGACGGACGCCACATCCACGTGGACTTCGCCGACGGAAGCACCGCAGACGGGGACATGCTGCTCGTGGCCACGGGCCGCGTCCCCAACGGCGACCTCATGGACCTCGGCGAAGGGGGCATCGAGATCGACTCGACGACCGGGTCCGTGCGCACCGACGAGTACGGCCGGACCTCGGCGGAGGGCGTGTGGGCGATTGGCGACATCTCCTCGCCGTACCAGCTCAAGCACGTCGCGAACCACGAGCTCCGGGTCGTGCGCCACAACATGCTCCACCCGGAGGACCTCGCCGCGTTCAACCATGGAGTCGTGCCCTACGCCGTGTTCTCCTCGCCGCAGGTGGCGGCGGCCGGGCTCACCGAGGACGAGGCACTCGAGGCGGGGTACGACGTCACCGTCAAGGTCCAGGAGTACGGCGATGTCGCCTACGGCTGGGCGATGGTCGATCCGGTCGGCGTGGTCAAGCTCGTCGCCGACAAGGACTCGGGGCGCCTCCTCGGCGCGCACATCGTCGGCCACGAGGCGTCGATCATCATCCAGCCGCTCGTCCAGGCCATGACCTTCGGCCTCGGCGTCCAGGAGATGGCGCGCGGCCAGTACTGGATCCACCCGGCGCTCACGGAGGTCGTCGAGAACGCGCTCCTCGGCCTCGGTTTCCCCGACCGGGGTTTCTAAACCGAGGGTTCTATCCCGGCGAGGCGCGGGCCGGGGCCGAAATCCGGGACGCGCCCTGCGAGCTCGAGCAGTGCATCGAGGTCGAGCGCCGATTCGACTGCGTCGGCGAGCACGTCGAGCATGCGGGCCCGTTCCGCTGCCACGACGGTGTCCTCCGAGGGAGCGAAGCCCGGAACGGACTGCGCCAACTCGGCTAGAAAAGCCCGCCGCGCCTCGTCCTCGGCGAACAGCCCGTGTAGGTGGGTGCCGTACACCCGTCCCGCGCGGGCGCCCTCGCCCGCTTCGTGCGGACCGCCGGGCCCTCCGATCTCGAGGAACGGGTCCCCGTATCGCCTCGCGACCCGGCCGTGGTGGATCTCGTACCCCGACACCGCCGCCGGCCGTCCGGCGACCGAGCCGAGCCCCGACACCTCGCGGACGATCTTCGCCGCCCCGAACTCGATGTCCACCGGGAGCAGCCCGAGCCCGGGGACGCGGCCGCCAGGCGGTGGGGCTTCTACGTCGTCATCGATCGATTCGGCGAGCATCTGGAATCCGCCACAGATCCCGAGCACGCTCGCCCCGCGCGCCTCAGCCTCGCGGACGGCGTCGTCGAGGCCGCGCTCGCGCATCCAGCCTAGGTCGGCGACCGTGGATTTCGATCCGGGCAGCAGCACGAGTTCGGCCTCGGCGAGCTCGGCCGGCTCTGTTACCCAGCGGACGCGCACCCCGGGCTCGAGGGAGAGGGCGTCGACGTCCGTGGAGTTGGACACGCGCGGAAAGCGGATCGCGGCCACGGAGATGCCGCGTTCGCCGAGCGGTGGGCGCGGCGAGCCGACGAGACCGCCGGCGACGACCCCGAGCCCGTCCTCGGTATCGATCCACAAGTCAGGAAGGAATGGCACGACCCCGAAAACCGGGCGCCCCGTGGTCTCGGCGACCCAGTCGAGGCCGGGCCGGAGCAGGCCCTGGTCTCCCCGGAATTTGTTGACGACGAACCCCGCGATCCGTCGCCTGTCCGCCTCGTCGAGAGCGGCGATCGTGCCGAGGAAATGGGCGAGCACCCCGCCCCTGTCGATGTCCCCGACCACAATGGTCGGGAGCTCGGCGAGCTCGGCGAGACCCATGTTCGCGATATCACCGGCGCGGAGGTTGACCTCGGCCGCCGAGCCCGCGCCTTCGCACACGACGAGATCGAACTTGGCGCGAAGCCTGCCCAGCGAGTCCCCGACTACTCCGCGTAGAGCCTCGCGGCGGCCCACGTAGTCCGCGGCACCGATGTGCCCGTCGGCGCGGCCGCGAACGATGACCTGCGAGCGGCGGTCCGAACCCGGCTTGAGCAGGACCGGATTGAAATCGGTTCGAGGGCGCAGCCCGCAGGCCTCGGCCTGCAGCGCCTGCGCCCGGCCGATCTCCCCGCCGTCGACCGCGACCGCCGAATTGTTCGACATGTTCTGCGCCTTGAACGGCGCGACCCGGATACCGCGGCGCGCGTAGGCGCGGCACAGCCCGGCGACGATCAATGATTTGCCGGCATCGGACGTGGTGCCTGCGACGAGCAACGCGGGAGCCGGTGCCGGGGATGGAGGCGGGGTAGGGATCCGCGCCGTCTCAGGAGCTGCAGCCGGCCGATCCGCGGTGCCCGGCACGCTCAGAGCTTCGGGCCGAAGGCCTCGATGCCGGCCGAGGGCACGGTGAGGATCTCGTACCCGGAATCGGTGACCACGACGGTGTGCTCGAACTGCGCGGTCCACTTTTTGTCGTGCGTGGACACCGTCCAGTCGTCCTCCCATACGTCGTACTCGAGGCCGCCGAGGTTGATCATGGGCTCGACCGTGAGGGTCATCCCCGGCTCGAGCACGGTGTGGTTGTCGGTGGTGTCGTAGTGCAGCACGATGAGCCCGTTGTGGAACGTCGGCCCGACCCCGTGCCCTGTGAAGTCGCGCACTACCGAGTAGCCGAAGCGCTTCGCGTACGACTCGATGACCCGTCCGATGACGTTGACCTCGCGCCCCGGGCGGATCACCTTGATCCCGCGCATCGTGGCCTCGAGGGTCCGCGCGACGAGGTCGCGGTGCTCCTGGCTCACGTCCCCGGCGAAGAACGTGGCATTGGTATCGCCATGCACGCCGTTTTTGAACGCGGTGACATCGACGTTGACGATGTCCCCGTCCTCGATCACGGTCGTGTCCGGGATGCCGTGGCAGATGATCTCGTTGAGCGAGACGCAGCACGACTTGGGGAACTCGCGGTAGCCGAGCGTCGACGGGTAGGCGCCGTGGTCGAGAAGGTACTCGTGGACGACCGCGTCGATTTCGTCGGTGGTCGCGCCCGGGCGGACGGCCTCCCCCGCGGCGACCAGTGCATCAGCGGCGATGGTGCTCGCCTCGCGCATCTGCTCGATGACCTCGTCCGACTGCACCCACGGCTCGCCGATGCCCTCCTGGACGGCGTCCTTCCAGGCGTATTCCGGCCGCTCTATCGACGCGGGTACATCGCGGATTGGGGTCGGGCGCCCGGGTACGAGCGGGGATCGGGTGGCGGAAGTGCTGTTCTCACTCATGGCTTCCATCGTATCCCCGCCGGGCTAGAACATGATCGTCGCGTAATCCCCGCACGGGACGAAGCCGGCCCGCGCGTAGACGCGGCGCGCGGAGAGGTTGTACGAGTTGACGACGAGGCTCGGGATCGACCCGCCCTCGAGAAGCTGCCCAGCCAGGGCTGACATCGCGTGGCCGGCGATCCCGCGTCCGCGGAAACGGGGCGCGGTCCACACCCCCTGGATCGTTGCCGAGCCATACTCTCGGCCTACGACATCGGCTTTGAACGCGATCTCGCCCGTGTCCGCCGCCGTACA
The DNA here is from genome assembly GCF_036741115.1 of Dietzia sp. Classification (NCBI taxonomy): domain Bacteria; kingdom Bacillati; phylum Actinomycetota; class Actinomycetes; order Mycobacteriales; family Dietziaceae; genus Dietzia; species Dietzia sp. Next base: position 32,619 of record NZ_DAINST010000018.1, on the reverse strand, counting down.
CACCCACGTCTGTCCGTTCTCGAGGTAGCGGTAGACGCGTCGCTGGTACGCAGCGGCGTACGGCGCGGCCATGGGATCGGCGCCGAGTTCCTCGGTGTACATCGCCGCGGCCGCGGGGAGCACGCGTGCGAACTCCGCGGGGCGGGCGAGCCGCAACGGGGAGATACCGGGCAGCGGCGGGTTCACGCCCACGGGCTGCGCCTCGAGGCATTCGAGGAGCAGCTGGTCCGGGCGCTCGTCCTTCGCCGGGCCCCATGCGGGCCGCAGCGCGTCCCAGAGTTCGAGCACGAAATGCGCGGCGCCGTGGATCGAGGCCTTCGTGTATCGGCCCTCGACGAGCATCGCGGCAAAGGGCTCGGCGTCCCCCACCTCCATGCGGAGCGGAACGATCCCGGAGCCCACATAGAGGAGGCTGAGCTCGGGTGCGCTGCACGTGTGGAAGCACGCGAGAGCGCTGCGGACGCCACGGCGCTCGTCGCGCATCGCCGAGACGATCGGGGCCGCCACGGGCGCCTCCGCGGCGAGCACGGGGAACAGCTCGGACTGCTCGACCGGCATGAGGCGCCGCGCCGTGCGCGGCTGCGCGTGGGTGGTCATCTCCCCTAGCCCTCCCTCCCGTTGCGTCCGAACTTGTGGAACCGGCCCGCTTTTCGCGGCCCCGTTCCGCCGGGTCCTCGAATGTTTTCCCAGTCTATTCCCGACGGCAGAGGCCGGAATCGCCTATTCGGCCGGATTGCCGCCTGTTCGTTACCGCGCCCCGACCGGTGGGCGCCCACCGCCCGCGTCGGCTGCTGCCGGTACCGCCACCGCTACATCGGCAGCATCATCGGGTTGACGATATCCGCTGCGATCACGATGAGCGAGACGCACATCAACAACGCGAAGACCGCGATCGTTACGGGCATGAGCTTCTCGTAGTCGGCAGGCCCCGCGGGTGCGAGGCCGCGGAGCCGGCGCAACGCATCGCGGATCTTTTCGTAGATCACGACCGCGATGTGGCCGCCGTCGAACGGCACGATGGGGATGAGGTTGAACCCGCCGAGGAAGAAGTTGAGCGCGCCGAGGAGCAGGAAGAACGTGGCCCACATGCCGTGCTGGACCACCTGCCCGCCGATGTGGCTCGCCCCGACGATGGAGACCGGGCTGTCCTCCTGGCGCTCGGCACCGAAGATCGACTCCGCCACGGCCGGGATCTTCGACGGGAATGTCGCGATGCCCTTGACCGTCTCGATGACGATGCGGCCCGTATAGGTGAACGTCCCGCCGATCGCGGACAGCGGATCGTCGAAGGTGTTGATGGCCTGGTGCGCGGGATCGTCGCGGACGGACTGCGGGATCGCCGACTGGTCGAGGGTGATGCCGAGGATGCCGCGCGAACTGCCGTCGGAGGCCTGGGCGGAGGCGATCTCCGCCGTCATCTCGACGGCCTGTCCCCCACGTTCGACGGTGATGGGCACGCTCTCGCCGCCGAGGCCCGAGACGATCTCGGAGACGTCGCCCCAGTGGGAGACCGGCTTCCCGGCGATCGACTCGATGCGGTCGCCCGGCTCGATGCCGGCATCGCCGGCCGGGCCCTTGCCGGTGCATCCGTCCTGCACGCACTGGGTCTGCCCGACCACGGCGGGAACTTGCGAGGCGTCGACCGGCTGGTAGTTCATGTTCGGCAGGCCCGAGACGAGGGCCACGCCGAAGAAGAGCGCGATGCCGAGCACGAAGTTCATGAACGGCCCGCCGAGGAGCACGACGATGCGCTGCCACGCCGGCTTCGCCCACATCGCGCGCGAGCGGTCCTCGGACGCGAGCTCGTCGGAGGCGGCCATGCCCGCGATATCGCAGAAACCGCCGATGGGGAACGCGGCGACGCCGTATTCCGTCTCGCCGCGGCGCACAGCGAAGACCTTAGGCCCCATGCCGACGTAGAAGCGCCGGACCTTCATCCCGAAGGACCGGGCCGTCGCGAAATGCCCCAATTCGTGCCACATGACCGAGAGCAGGATCCCGATCGCGAACAGCACGATCCCGAAAACAAGCACTGTGTCGAACGTCCTCTTCCTCCGCGCCCGGTTCCGGGCGCGTATTCCTTATTCGATTGTCCACGACCGGAGCCCATTCGTCCGCATCCCGAGCGCGTTTTCGGGGGGTCGAATCCCGTGCGCGCCCACTTCCTATGGGATACTCAGAGTCATCACACGTGCATGAGCCGTAGTGTTCGGCCAGATCATTCGGCCGAATAGTTCGGCCGAGTCATTTGATCGGCATGCACGCGCACGAACCCCTAGAACTTCGGCGGTAGGAGACCACAGCGATGAGTTCCAGCGATTCCGGTCACGGCAAGGAGATCGTCATCAAGGGCGTCAGCTCGCTCGACGAGCCGTCGGTCAAGTGGGGCTGGCACGGCTTTAACCGCAAGACGGCCTCGATCGTGGGCATCGGCTTCGCGGCATTCCTGCTGCTCATGAACATCGGCAACCACATCGGCCACATCGAGGACATCTACCTCACGGCCATTGCCATCGCCATCCTCCTCACCATCGCGCTCACGGCCCGCAAGGCGCCGGCCCGCGATTCGAAGAAGCGCAACACGGTCTTCGAGATCCAGGATCCGATGCACTACGCGTACAAGAACTAGCCGCTAGCCCCGAGGCCACGGAAAGGCCCCTCGCACAAGGGGCCCTCTTCTCTATTTATGACGGCGGAGGCCCGTGTCCCCGGGCAGCCGGAGGCTAGCCCGCGTCGGCCGCGAGCTGGCCGCACGCGGCCGCGATGTCCTGGCCGCGCGTGTCGCGGACCGTGCACGAGACTCCCTGGCGCGCGACGGCATCGACGAACGCGTCCTGCTGTGCCTTGGGGCTCGCGTCCCACTTGCTCCCCGGGGTCGGGTTGAGCGGGATGACGTTGACGTGCGCCATGGGACCGAGGGCATCCCGGAGTTTCTTGCCGAGGAGCTCCCCGCGCCACACGTGGTCGTTGATGTCGCGGATCAGCGCGTACTCGATGGAGACGCGGCGGCCGGAGGTGTCCGCGTAGTACCGCGCCGCATCGAGCACCTCGGACACCGACCACCGGTTGTTCACGGGGACGAGCGTGTCCCGGAGCTCGTCGTCCGGGGTGTGGAGGGACACCGCGAGGGTCACGTGCAGGCCCTCGTCCGCGAGTTTCCGGATAGCGGGAGCGAGGCCGACCGTCGACACCGTCACGTTGCGCTGAGACAGGCCGAAGCCCTCGGGCTCCGGCGCCGTCATCCTGCGAACGGCCGCCACCACGCGCTTGTAGTTGGCGAGAGGCTCGCCCATGCCCATGAACACGACGTTGGAGAGGCGGCCGGGTCCGCCGGGGATCTCGCCGTCGCGCATCGCGGCGGCCGCGATGCGGAACTGCTCGAGGATCTCGGCCGTCGAGAGGTTCCGCTGGAGTCCGCCCTGGCCGGTGGCGCAAAACGGACACGCCATACCGCAACCGGCCTGGCTCGACACGCACAGCGTGGCGCGGTCGGGGTAGCGCATGAGCACGGACTCGACGAGTGAACCGTCGTGGAGCTTCCACAGCGTCTTGCGCGTCGCGCCGCCGTCCGCCTGCTGATCGCGGATGTCGGTGAAAAGCGTGGGGAACAGCGCCTCCCCGACTTCGGCGCGGGAACCCGCGGGAAGGTCGGTCATCGCCTCGGTATCGGCGGAGAGACGGGAGAAATAGTGGTTGGCGACCTGCTTGGAACGGAACGCCGGCAGCCCGAGATCTTTGATGGCCGAGGTGCGCTCCGCATCGCTGAGGTCCGCGAGATGCTTCGGCGGCATGCCCATCCTGGGCTTTGGCGCGTCGAATACGAGGGGCAGTTCTGTGGTCACGTCAGGTGATTGTTCCGCTTTTGGCCGCGAAATGCACACCACCGCCCGCAATGCCGCCCCTGTTCGTAATAGATTCGTGTGCATGAATCCTCGTTCCGACAAGCACACAGAGCCCACCGACGCGACGTCCGCCACGGGCGGGCTTACCGGCGCCGACGATCTCGCCGCGCAGAATCCCGACGCCGAGCTCGCCGTCAACGAGAAGTCGCCCTCGGACCCGGCCTACTCGGTCCCCGAAGGGGCCAAGGTCGATGTCTCCGGCGGCGGCCTCGGCTCCATCTGGGCGCTCGTGGCGCTCGGCGCGGTCCTGCTCATCCTCCTACTCGTGTTCGTCCTCCAGAACCAGGACAACGTCGAGATCGAATTCCTCCCGTGGAGCTTCTCCATGCCCTCGGGCGTGATCATCCTTCTCGCCGCGATCGTCGGCGCACTCGTCATGGCGCTCGCCGCGGCGTTCCGCATCTTCCAGCTCCGCCACCGCGCGCGGCGCTCCGCGAAGGCGCTGCGCATGGGCGGTCGCTCGAAGCGCTGATCTCCGAAGCCCCGGACGGCATCGAAAATGCGCCGGACCCGCGATGCGGGCGCCGGGGCGTTTTCTCGTGCGTGGCCGAAGCGTGGCCGGTGAGAGATCGGTGGCTCAGAGCAGGTTGGGGGCTCAGAGCCAGAAAGTGACGAACAACCAGGCGATGACGGCGACGGGTAGGACCGAGTCGAGCCGGTCCATGAGCCCGCCGTGCCCTGGCAGGAGCGTCCCCATGTCCTTGATGCCGAGGTCGCGCTTGACCTGCGATTCGACGAGGTCGCCCAGGCTCGCCGCGACGACCGCGACCACGCCGAGCGCGATCCCGAGGAACACGTTCTTGTCGAGGAGGAAGAGGAAGATGATCGCGCCACCGACGATCCCGAAGACGATCGAACCGGCGAAGCCCTCCCAGGATTTCTTCGGGCTGATCGCGGGCGCCATGGGGTGCTTACCGAACAGCACTCCGGCGATGTAGCCGCCGACATCGGAACACACGACTAGCGCGATGAGCGTGATGACGTACTTGCCGCCGTTCTCGCCGTTGACGAGCATCGCGCCGCAGGCTCCGGGGATGGCGATCCACGCGAGAGCGAAGATCGACACGGACGTGTCCCGGAGGAAATTGGCCGGCGGCTTGTCGAGCCCGTCGAGGAACAGTCGCCAAATGAACAGCACGACGACGGACACGGCGAACGCCGCGAAGGCACCCCGCGCCCCGAACGGCCACGACAGCCAGACGATCGCCTGCCCGGCGATCGACAGACCGAGGAAGGGCAGCCGGAAATTCGACTGCCGGAAGCGCTTGAACACCTCCCACAGCCCGAGCCCTACCGCCGCGGCGGCCACGACGTACCAGAGGCGGGAATTCCAGGCGACGGACACCGCGACCACGGCCCCGAGGAACACGCCCACGGGGATCGCGCGTGAGAGGTCACGCCCGGCTCGGGACTTCTTCTGTGGTGCACCGGGAGGCCCTTGGGGGGCTTGATCCACAGTGATCACTCTCCGATCCATCGAGGGACGGCCCCGGCGGGGCGCTCGCCGAGAAAGGTACTAGACCTCCAGCAGTTCGTCTTCCTTCTTCTTGACGATCTCGTCGACCTCGCCCACGTACTTTGACGTGGTGGAATCGAGCTCCTTCTCAGCCGTGGTGCCCTCGTCCTCTCCGGCCTCGCCGTCCTTGACGATCCGCTTGAATTCCTCCATGCCCTTGCGGCGCACGTTGCGGATGGCGATGCGGGCGTCCTCGGCCTTGGTCTTGGCCTGTTTGACGAGGTCCCGGCGACGCTCCTCCGTGAGCTGGGGGACGGTGACGCGAAGAACCTGGCCGTCATTCGTGGGGTTGACGCCGAGGTCCGAGTTGCGGATGGCCTGCTCGATGACACCGATCTGGCCGAGCTCGTAGGGCTTGATAAGCAGCATGCGCGGCTCGGGCACCGAGATCGTCGCCATCTGGGTGATGGGCGTGGGCACACCGTAGTACTCGGCTTGCACGCGGTTGAACATGCCCGGGTTCGCGCGGCCCGTGCGGATGGCCGCGAGCTCATCGCGGAGGTGGCCCACGGCCTTCTCCATCTTCTCTTCGGCCTCGAGCATCGCTTCGTCAAACATCGGGAAGTCCTTAATCGATTCGGTATCGGTGGGTCTCGGCGGGTCCGCCCACCGATCCTAGTCGGTGCGGCGGGCCGCCCAGCGCCTAAGAGGCGACGAGCGTGCCGATCGGCTCGCCGGCGACCGCGGCCGCGACGTTGCCCTCTATGAGGAGGTTGAAGAAGTGGATGGGCATGTTGTTGTCCATGCACAGCGCGAACGCGGTGGCGTCGGCGACCTTGAGCTCCTTCTCGATGACCTCGCGGTGCGTGATCCGGTCGTACATCTCCGCGTCCGGGTTGGTCCGCGGATCGTCGGAGTACACGCCGTCGACGGCCTTGGCCATGAGGAGGACCTCGGCCTTGACCTCGAGGGCGCGCTGGGCCGCCGTGGTGTCCGTGGAGAAGTAGGGCATGCCCATGCCGGCGCCGAAGATCACGACTCTCCCCTTCTCCATGTGGCGGATGGCGCGAAGCGGAATGTAGGGCTCGGCGACCTGGCCCATGGTGATCGCCGTCTGCACGCGGGTGTCGACACCCTCCTGCTCGAGGAAGTCCTGTAGCGCGAGGCAGTTCATCACCGTGCCGAGCATGCCCATGTAGTCCGAACGGGCGCGATCGAGCCCACGCTGCTGCAGCTGGGCGCCGCGGAAGAAGTTCCCGCCACCGATGACGATGCAGATCTGCGTGCCGGTCTTGGAGACCTCCGCGATCTGGCGGGCGACGGAGGCGACCACGTCCGGGTCGATACCGACGGCACCACCGCCGAACATCTCTCCGCCGAGCTTGAGCATTACCCGCCCGTAGCCCTTCTTGCCGGTCTCTTCGTGGCCCATTTCGCCCATTTCGATCCTCGCCCCTGGTCCGCCGACCGTCGCTGTCCTTCGTCCATCTTGCCCTACGGGCGCACCCGCTGCGGGCGCCGCCTCGGCACATGGCTCAGGCACCTGACCGGGTGACCGGAGGCAGGTGCCTGAGCATTGGGTGGCTTGCCCGCCACCTGCGGGTTACTAGTCCTGGCCGACCTCGAAACGGGAGAACGCGATGACCTTGACGCCCGCCTCCTCGAGGATGGCGCCGACGGTCTTTTTGTTGTCCGTGACCGAGGGCTGGTCGACGAGGCAGACGTCCTTGAAGAAGCCGTTGAGGCGACCCTCGACGATCTTCGGCAGAGCCTGCTCCGGCTTCCCCTCTTCCTTCGCGGTGGCCTCGGCGATCTCGCGCTCCTTGGCGACGACGTCCTCCGGGACGTCCTCGCGGGAGACGAACTTCGCCTTGAGGGCGGCGACCTGCATCGCGGCGCCGCGCGCGGCCTCGGCAGCAGCATCGCCCTCGCCCGAGTAGGAGACCATGACGCCGACGGCCGGCGGCAGGTCGGAGGAGCGCTTGTGCAGGTACGTGGCGACCGGGCCCTCGTACGAAGCGACGCGGCGGAGCACGAGCTTCTCACCGGTCTTGGCGGAGAAGGCGGTGATGGCATCGGAGACCGGCTGGCCGTCGAGATCGGCGGACTCGAGCGCGCCGAGGTCGGCGACCTTGTTCTCCGCGGCGACCTTGACGATCTTGTCGGCGAGCTCGATGAACTCGGCGGACTTCGCGACGAAGTCGGTCTCCGAGTTGAGCTCGATCATGTAGCCGCCGGAGACGGTTACGAGACCCTCGGCGGTGGAGCGGCCGGCGCGCTTGCCGACGTCCTTCGCGCCCTTGATGCGGAGCACCTCGACGGCCTTGTCGAAGTCGCCGTCGGACTCGGCGAGAGCGTTCTTGCAGTCCATCATTCCCGAGCCGGTGAGCTCGCGGAGACGCTTGACATCGGCAGCGGTGTAGTTCGCCATGGTGGGGCGACCCTCCTTGTATGAGATTCGTCGTTCGTAAGCGGTTATGGCGCCCGAATCGTCTCGCTCGGATCCGTTGCGCGTGCTGTGCAACCCACACCAGGTTAGGGCAAGAGCGCGCACGGAGTGCGAGCAGGCGCGTCGGAACGCGGAATCGGCCGCGCCAGAGGCGACCTCGCGGATCTTTCCGGGGCCCGCGCACACACCGCGGGCCCGGCTCCGGAACACATCCGGTGCCGGGCCCGCCGGTGAGAGTTACCCGAGTGCCTTGGCGGCGGAGGGAACTACTTCTCGCCCTCGGCGGTGCCGGCGGCCTCGGCCGGAGCGTCCGCACCGGTCGCGACACCCTCGGCAGCGGCCTCGGCGGAAGCGGTGACGGCGTCGAGCTGCTCCGTCTCCCACTCGGCGAGCGGCTCGGCAGCCGCGGCGGTCTCCGCCTCGCCTTCCTTGGCGCCCGAGCGGGCCTTGAGGCCCTCTGCAACGGCGGACGCGACGACGCGCGTGAGCACATCGACCGAGCGGATCGCGTCGTCGTTCGCCGGGATCGGGAAGTCGACCAGGTCCGGGTCGCAGTTGGTGTCGAGTATCGCGACGACCGGGATGCCCAGCTTGCGCGCCTCGTCGACCGCGATGTGCTCCTTGTTGGTGTCGACGATCCACACCGCGGAAGGAACCTTGGTCATGTCACGCATGCCGCCGAGCGTGCGCTCGAGCTTGTTCTTCTCACGCGTGAGCATGAGAACTTCCTTCTTGGTGCGACCCTCGAAGCCACCGGTCTGCTCCATGGACTCGAGCTCCTTGAGGCGCAGAAGGCGCTGGTGCACGGTCTGGAAGTTGGTGAGCATGCCACCGAGCCAGCGCTGGTTGACATACGGCATGCCGACCTTCTTGGCCTCCTCGGCGATGGCCTCCTGGGCCTGCTTCTTCGTGCCGACGAAGAGCACCGTGCCACCGTGGGCGACGGTCTCCTTGACGAACTCGTACGCCTGATCGATGTAGGTCAGGGTCTGCTGCAGGTCGATGATGTAGATGCCGTTGCGGTCGGTGAAGATGAAACGACGCATCTTCGGGTTCCAGCGACGGGTCTGGTGGCCAAAGTGGGCACCTGCATCGAGCAGCTGCTTCATGGATACGACTGCCATGTGCTGTTGAGGGTCGAAACGTTGCGCTCGGAAACGGGCGAAACGTCTTGGAGGCCCCTCCTCCTCCTTTTCGTGTGTGTTCGTGGATCTTTTCGGGTTATGTGCCTGGCACCTGCCGCGGGACCATCCGTTCCGCGTGTGAGCCGGACGGACACCTCGGACCCGCGAGCAAAGCAGCAAGGGCGCTCCCCCGGATTCCTTCGAACGGGACTACATGCGGTCGAGCCGCCGTCGAGTCCCGCAGGAGCGGGGACGAACGAGCACCGTTGCCAGGTGCGCGAAGTCAGAACCGTGCACCCAGAGGGCACACGAGACTGCCCGCCCAGAATAACCCGCCTGCGAAAATGCACCAACTCCCCCGCGGGGTTCTCTCCTATCCGCTCCCCCTCTCGTCCGCCCGTGCCCCTACGGCCTTTGCAGCAACGCTCTCGCCACGATCCGGGTCAGGTGTTACTACCGAAGTAGAGGCGCACCCCGCAGCGGTGCCGGGCGGGTCATGCTCCCGGTGTGCCCTCGACGATCGAACCAACTCCGCACACCCAGCACACCCGACAGATCCAGCCCACTCCGCACGTCCAGTCGCCGCGCCGGGCGACGACGCCGTTCGTCCGCGGCCATTCGACCGTGCCGTCCCACCCTGCCGCCGAGCTCGCCCGATTCCAGGAGGTCGGTGCGCCGGTCCCTTCCGCCTCCCGCTTCCGCCCCATTCTCTGGATGACGGCGCTCGTCCTCTTAGCCCTCGCCGCCGGGCCTGCTGCGATCTGCTATTCCCAGCCCCCCGCATTGCTGCGCGAGACGGCGGACCCGCAGGGCGCGGTGGCGGTCGCACGCGCCGAGTATGGGTTCCCCGTCGTTCCGGGCCGGGTGTCGCGCACGTTCGATGGGCCGGCACAACCGTGGCTACCCGGGCACCGGGGCGTCGATCTCGCGGCCTCTACAGGGCAATCGGTGCTCGCCGCGGCGGCGGGTCGGGTCGTTTTCTCCGGGATGGTCGCCGGGAGGCCGGTCGTCTCGATCGAACACCTCGACGGGATCAGGACTACGTACGAGCCTGTGGCCTCCGCCGTCAGAGAGGGGCAGGAAGTCGGCGCGGGCGCCTCGATCGGCCGGGTGTCCGGGATCCACGAGGGCTGCGCGGCGCCGGCCTGCGTGCACTGGGGCGCCCGGGTGGGAGGTGAGGAGGATGCGTACATCGATCCCCTGTCGCTGCTCGGGGCGAGGTTTCGGGCTGTCGTACTCAAGCCGCTGTAGCGATCGACCCAACCGAGGCGACTTGGTTGGGCTTGGGCTTGTGCCCGGCCGTGCCCGCCCGGGCTCAGGCGCGCGGGTGGGCGATGGAATACGCCGAGGCGATCCGCTCGGTGCTGACGTGCGTGTAGAGCTGCGTGGTCGAGAGCGACGAATGGCCGAGTATCTCCTGGACGTGACGCAGGTCGGCCCCGCCTTCTAGGAGATGTGTGGCGGCGCTGTGCCGGAGGCCGTGCGGCGAGAGGGTGGGAACGCCGTCGGCGGCGGAGGTCAGCTCGTTGACCGCCCGGCGGGCCGCACGCACGTCGAGGCGCCCGCCGCGCGCGCCGAGAAGCAGCGCAGCCCCACTCTTCGCCGTGGCGAGGGCGGGGCGCCCGTCGCGCAGCCAAGCATCGAGTGCGCGATCGGCGGGAAGGCCAAAGGGCACTACTCGCTCTTTGTCGCCCTTGCCGAGCACTCGAAGCGAGCGCCGCTCGCGGTCGACAGAGCGCAGGTCCAGCCCGCAGAGTTCCGAGACTCGAATTCCTGTGGAATAGAGCAGCTCGACAACGAGCCGGTCGCGCACGGCCACGGGATGGGTTGCATTCCCGTCCTCCGCGACATCCGCGGATGGCATCTCGGCCGATGCCCGCCTCTCGGCGAGACTCAGGGCGCCTTCGGCCTGAGCCCGGTCGAGCACCTTGGGTAGGCTCCGCTGGGACCGCGGAGCTTCGAGTCGCAGGCCGGGATCGACATCGAGGAGCCCGGCCTTTGTGGCCCAGGCGGTGAATGCGCGGGCGGAAGCCACGCGGCGCGCGACAGTCGACCGCGCTACGCCCGCTCCGACCATCTCGGCGAGCCAGGCGCGGAGCGCCGAGAGATCGATGAGCTCGACGGGAGAGCCCTCGGTGTCCCGTCGGCCGACGAAATCGAGGAGACGGCGAGCGTCGGAGGAGTACGACCGCACCGTGGCCGCCGAGCGCCCACGCGCCCGAAGGTCCGCTGCGAATTCCTCGAGCACGGCGGAGCCACGGTCCCCCGCTCTCCCGGTTCCTGCGCCATCCTCGTTCCGCATGGGTCCACTGTGGTCCTTGTTGCCTGCAGTGGCAAGCGCGACGAGCTCAGAACGTCAGCGACGTCTGCACGGCAGTGGGCTTGGTCCTGCACCTCCTCCACATCCCCTCGCGTCGTTCGACGAGCCCCTCGGCGAACAGCCCGCCGAGCACGGAACGGATGCTGCGAAGTGGCATGCCGCTGTCCGCGACGAGCTCCTCCGGCCTCCGCCACCTCGAGCCCGACATCGCCTCGAAGACCCGGCGCTGGGAATCGTCGAGCCCGTCGAACGGTGTCGGCTGACCAGAACCGGAATACGCGGAGTCCGCCCTGGATACCGGTGCGTCTCGGGTTTCGTGGGGATAGGGCCCGCGATGCGCCGGGATCAGCCCGGTGACCTCCGCGGCGCTGGTGATGGCAATGGCTCTGTGATCGCGGATCAGGGCGTTGCAACCCACCGAGCCACGGGAGTGAATCGACCCAGGCACGGCCGCGATCGGACGCTCCAGTGCGCCCGCCCAGCGCGCGGTGCTCAACGCGCCGCTGCGGGCTGCTGCCTCGACGACGACGGTCGCGCCGGACAGTGCGGCGATGAGCCGATTGCGGTCGAGGAAGCGGTAGCGGGTCACCCCCGTGCCCGGCGGGTATTCGGAGAGCACTCCTGCCGATTCCGCCGCCCGGGAGAGGGTTCCGGCGTTTGCAGAAGGATAGAACTGGTCCACACCGCGCGCGAGAACGGCCGCGGTCTCGCCGCCGGCCGCGAGCGCCGCATTGTGGGCGGCCACGTCGATCCCGAGCGCGCCGCCAGAGAGCACTATCGCATCGACGCCGACCGCTGCCGCCGCGAGTTCCCCCGCGACGCTCCGCCCGTACTGGCTTGCGCTTCTGGTACCGACGATCGCGAGGACCGGCGCCGAGACGAGGGCGAGCTCCGCGGGCCCGCCGCGCACCCAGAGCCCAGTGGGGATAAGGGAGAGCGTCGCGAGCTCGGCGGCGACCTTCTTTCGGCGTCCATTGTCGTCGGAGCCTTCCGAACCGAGGCGGTCGCGGAGGACCCGGGGCCTGTCGAGTGCGGAAAGCGCGTATTCGGGCCAGTCGGGGCGGCCTGGGTGGATGAACCGGGCGCCCGCTTCCGCTGCTCTGTGCAGGAGTTCGCCCGGATCGATGGTCTCGGCGCGCGCTTCCGTCTGTCGATCCAGCACCGGATCGGAGCGGAGGTTGCGGGTGCGGATGCGCTCGACCGCCTCCACCGGTCCATAGGTGTCGATGGCGTCCCACATCGCTGCCGACGGCCGCTCGGCCACGGCATTGAGATACACCCAGGCTCGCTCGAGTACCGCCGGGTCCACGCCGTCGCGCGTCTTTCCGCGCTGTGTCACATGGGTCCCGGTGCGTCGGTCCCACGTCATTCGTCACCCCGCAGGACCATCGCCTCGTGGACATGCTCGACGCCCGGCACGTCCGCCCCGGCAAGGTCGGCGATCGTCCACGCGAGCCGTGTGCAGCGCCGAGCCGAACGCGCGGAGATGCGTCCCGCGGCGAGGGCGCGCTGCAGCGGCTTCGTAGCAGTCCGGGGCAGTTCTACAGTGATGTCGACTCCCGGTCGGCCGTCTCCGCACCTGCTGCCCATGTCGCTGGATTCGCTTGATCCGCGAGTCCCGGCGCATCTCCGCAGGAGCTGCCGCGCATCGCGCTTCTCGCGCGCTGAGAGCACGCGGGCGCGGACATCCTCGGTCCGCTCCGGGTCGTCCTCCGAGAGGAGTCGCAGCCCGACAGGCGCGGTGCGGACGACGATGTCGATGCGGTCGCGCAGAGGGCCCGACAGCCGTGCCATGTACCTGCGGCGGGAGTCCGCGGGGCACTCGCATCGCGCGGCATCGGGCGCACCACATGGGCATTCGTTGGCGGCCATGACGAGCTGGAAGTGCGCGGGGAATTTCGCGATCCCGTCGCGTCGGGCGATGCGCACCACGCCGTCCTCGAGCGGTGTACGCAGGGCGTCGAGCGTCCGGGCGGAGAATTCCGTGGCCTCGTCGAGAAAAAGGACGCCGTTGTGTGCCTGCGAGATCGCCCCGGGCCTGGCCAGGCCGTGCCCACCGCCCACGAGGGCGGACATCGAGGCGGTGTGGTGCGGAGCCACGAACGGAGGGCGCGAGACCAGCGGCGATTGCCCGGGAACGAGCAGGCCGGACACCGAGTGGACGGCGGTCGTGGCGAGTGCCTCGTCTTCGGAGAGATCCGGGAGTAGCCCTGGCAGACGTTGGGCGAGCATGGTCTTTCCCGTCCCGGGTGGGCCAAGGAGCAGGATGTTATGTCTGCCCGCCGCTGCGACCTCGATGGCGCGGCGCGCCTCCTCCTGGCCGCGGACCTCGTCGAGATCGAGGCGGTTGGAATGCGCGCCAGAAGCCCCGGTAGCGGGGACCCCAATCGCTTCGCCGGCTGGCGGCACCGGGTAGTCCGGTAGTTCCTGGCCGAGGCAGAAAGCGTGGAGGTCGGTGAGAGAGTGGAGCCCTACGACCTCGATTCCCGAGACCAGCGTCGCCTCGGCGCGATTCGCGGCGGCCACGATAATGATCTGCAGCCCGGCGGCGCGCGCCGCGAGCGTTGCGGGCAGGATCCCGCGGACGGGGCGGACTCGGCCATCGAGGGCGAGCTCGCCGACGAGCGCCGCTCCCGCGAGACGTGCCGGCGGCAGGGTTCCCCGCGCGGAGAGGGTGGCCGCCGCTATGGCGAGGTCGAAGCCGCTGCCCGTCTTGCGAAGTGATGCAGGGGACAACGAGATGACCGTCTTCCCCGGCGGGTACTCGAAGCCCGAGTTCGCGATGGCCGAGCGCACCCGGTCGCGAGCCTCGTGCAGCGCCGCGTCCCCCGCACCGACGATGTGGGTTGCGGGGAGACCGTGGCGGGCATCGACCTCTACGTCGACCACATGCCCGCCCACCCCGACGAGCGAAACGGCCCGGGCGTATCCGAGTCCCACCTAGACCGCCTCCCAGATCCACGTGATCGAGGCGGCGTCCGGGCCGCTCCTACGCACTGAGACCACGTCGAAGCACAGGCGGCCGTAGAAATTCGGGGGTTGGCCAATCGCAGGGACCTCGGCAGGCGTCGAAGAATGCACCGTTTCCGGAATGCCCGCGCCGCGCACCCGTTCCGCGAGCCACGCGGACGCCAGCCGCCGCAGCCGCGCCGCCTTGGAGCGAGTCACCGATTCCGCCGGACTCCCGAATTCGTCCCCGGAGCGGGTGCGGACCTCGACGAACCGCAGTGTCCCCTCGGGGCCGGCGGCGACCAGGTCGAGTTCGCCGAAGGAACAGCGCCAGTTCCGCGATAGGACCTTGAGCCCGAGATCCTCGGCGAGCCCCGCCGCGAGCTCCTCCCCGAAGCGTCCGACGTCCCCGCGGGACTCGGGCCATGGACTCCCCGACCACGACGAGATATCCACCATCTCGATCTCCAGCGGCTCGGGGCCGAAAGCATGGTCCAGTACCTGTCGCCACGGTGGTGGCGCAGCCGACGATGACGAGATCGACGGGACCTCTTCGGCCGGCAGCGAGCCTCTGCGGGCGCGGGCATCTGACATGGCGGGGACCTCGGGCGGCATGGGACTCCTCGTGTGCGGCCTGTGCCCGCCGCGAATCTCCGCGGCGGTGCGTCGGGACCGAGAATGGCCGCGAAGGACCGGACCTCCGCCGTCATTCCGACAACAACAGCACACCTGTGGACGCACCCACGACCCCTGTGCATTAGCCCATCTACAGCCTCTACCTGTACAAACGCCGCCGCCCGCGCATTGGATGCGCGGGCGGCGGCGAAGAAAAGCGAGTGTCTGGGGACGACCCGAGATCTACTCCGGCAGCGAGAGATCCGGCTGCTCGAGCTCCTCGATATTGACGTCCTTGAACGAGAGCACGCGCACGTACTTCACGAAGCGCGCCGGGCGGTACATGTCCCACACCCAGGCATCGGACATGCGGACATCGAAGTAGACCTCGCCGTCTGCGGAGCGGGGAATGAGCTCGACGGCGTTGGCGAGGTAGAAGCGGCGCTCCGTCTCGACTACGTACGTGAACTGACCGACGACGTCGCGGTACTCCTTGTAGAGAGACAGCTCCATCTCGGTCTCGTAGTTCTCAAGATCCTCGGCGCTCATCGGCTCTCCTTCGGCTCGCGCAGCCGATGGGCCTCGGCGGCGCGCTGGACGTTCGCGTACGACATGCGGTGCTGCGGGCTCGGCCCGAGACGGGCGATCGCCTCCTGGTGGGCCGCGGTGCCGTACCCCTTGTGACCGGCGAAACCATAGCCCGTGCAACGCGTGTCGAGGTCCACCATAAACCGATCGCGCGCGACCTTTGCGAGGACACTCGCGGCGGCGATCGATGGCACCGAGGCATCCCCGCCGACCTCCCCGAGGGAGGGTGCGGCGAAGCCAGGCACCTCGTATCCGTCGGTGAGCACGTACCCCGCTTCGACGCCCAAGCCCGCGACCGCACGGCGCATGCCGTCGATGTTGTGGTGGTGCACGCCCTCAGCGTCGATGTCCGACACCTCGACGAACACGATATTCCAGGCAAGAGCCTCGTACTGGATGACGGCGGACAGTGCTTCCCGCACCGCCGGTCGCAGCTTCTTCGAATCGTCGAGTTTCGCGAGATCGGGCGATACCTCGGGACCGAGGATCACTGACGCCACGACGAGGGGCCCTGCGCAAGCTCCACGGCCGGCCTCGTCGACGCCCGCGACGGGCCCGTGGCCGGAGCGATACAGCTCGGCCTCGAGGTCTGGTGCGAGGTTCTTCCGCCCGATCCGAGCCCGGGCGGGCGCAGCGATAGCCGTGGTGTCGTCGGGCATTTCCGGCACGCGGCTACTTCGGGATCTCGATGCCGGTGCGCGCGTCGAGGTCCGGGGAGTCGACGGAGCCGATGCGGCTCACGGGGAGGATGACCCACCGGACCTTGCCGACGATGTTGTCCACCGGGACAGTGCCCTGGAACTCGTCGCCCATGTGGAACCGCGAGTCGGCCGAGTTTGATCGGTTGTCGCCCATGACCCAGACATTGCCCTCGGGCACGGTGACGGGGCCGAAATTGCAGTTCATCGGGTTGGCTCGGCTCTGATCCGGAGTATTGATGAGGTCGCGATCCTCGATGGGCTTGCCGTCGACCATGACCTCGCCCTCGGGGCCACAGCCACCGACGGTCTGCCCACCGACGGCGATGACCCGTTTGACCAGCGTATTTTCATCGGGCGGCACCACGCCCACGATCGAACCGGCGTTCTGCAGAGTGCGAAGCACTGGATTTTCCGAGCGGATCGAGGAGTAGCCCTCGTTCCACGACTCCGGTCCCTTGAACACGACGACGTCGCCGGGCTTGGGGTCGTTGAACCGGTAGACGATCTTGTCGACGATGATCCGGTCGCCATTGCAGCCTGCGCAGCCGATGAGTGTCGGCTCCATGGACTCGCTGGGAATCCGATAGACGCGCCCGATAAAGGTCTGCACGAGGAAGCTGATGAGCAGCGCGATGATAATGAGCAGCGGGATCTCGATGTACCAGGGCCGCGAACCGTCCGCGTTGCGGAAAACGCTCGACCCGCGAGAGTCGCCGTTGCTCCCGCCGCCCGATTCGTGTCGGCCGGAGTCGAGGTTCTTCGGCATCGAGTGTCGCGGGCCTTCGCCGCGGCCGCTGCCGTCATTCGAATTCGCATGCGTCACTCGGGCGAGCTTACGCGACGAACGGCGCCGATCCTCCAAGGACGACGAGTGTTCGACCAGGTTGGTGGACGGAAGTCGGGAAACTGCCGTAGAAGTAGTCGGGACCGGACGGTGTCTCCGGCGTTCTGGCGGTCGGCTCGGGGAGGTAGGGCGATGGCGTCGAGGCGATTCTTGATCTCTGTCGTGGTTCTGGTGGCGACACTCCTCACGTGCTCGGCGATCATCATTTGGGGGCAGTCCGCAACAGAGGACTCGACGGTAGCCACGACCATCGCGATGCTCGTCCATGCCGCGCTTTCCTTCGTCGCCACCGCGCTACTGTTGCGCTCGTAGAGCCCGAGGTCGGTTCCGCTCGCACGTCTCGTCACCGCGCTCGCAATGCACACCGTCTGCGCCATCGCTCTCGCCGTGGTCGGTGCTCTCGCCATCCGCCTGTGGCCTTCCACGATGTCGACGTACGTCGCAGGCCGCGACAGGCTGTGGACCCAGGAACACCCGGTCTGGAATCCACAAGGCACGGACGCATCCAGCCCACCAACGCTCGCGACGTTTGCCGTCCTCTTCTCCGTGGCGTGGATGGCCGGGATGCTCGGAGTGGCGTTCTCAGCCGTACTTCGCCGGACCGGTCCGACCGGGCTTGCCGGCAGTGTCGCTGCGTCTGTCGGGTGTGCGTACCTGGTGACCGCCGGTATCGATTACCTCGGGATCACTCCCGCTGCACCAGTCCCGGGTGTCTTCTACATCTGTCTGCCCATCGCGATTCTCGCCGCGGCGGTAATGGCGCCCACGGCGACGTCGCGCGGAGACGGGAACCGCCCGAAATGAGAAACGCCCCGCCGGACCTCTCGGTCCCGGCGGGGAGCTGCTGCCGCCAACGGATCGCGGCGGAAGCTCTTAGCGCTTCTCCTTGATGCGGGCGGCCTTGCCGCGGAGCGCACGGAGGTAGTAGAGCTTCGCGCGGCGAACATCGCCGCGGGTGAGCACGTCGATCTTGTCGATGTTCGGGGAGTGCACCGGGAAGGTACGCTCGACGCCGACGCCGAACGAGATCTTACGGACTGTGAACGTCTCGCGGATGCCGCCGCCCTGGCGACGGATGACGACGCCCTTGAAGACCTGGACACGCTCCTTGGTGCCCTCGATGACCTTGACGTGGACCTCGAGGGTGTCACCGGCGCGGAACTCGGGAATGTCCGAGCGGAGCGAGGCCTTGTCGATAAAATCCAGAGTGTTCATGTGATGTGTCCTTGCACGTCAGGGACAGAGGAACCTAGCGGCGTCCGCCGCGGTGGCGGCGTGCTCGTCTGGTTCGTGCCCGGAAATTAGGAGCGCTTCCACCCGGCCGTCCTGCGCCCGCGCACACGCGAGCCGACCTCCCGGGGAGAGGCAACCCTGTTAGTCTGCCAGTCTCGCTGGTCCAGTACCAAATCCTGGACCGGAATCCTCGCCGAAACCTGCCTCGCGGAGAACTGCACGATCGGCCTTGTCCAGCTCGACGCGATCGAGGAGCTCCGGCCTCCGGCGTGCCGTGCGCAGCAGAGACTCGTCACGGCGCCACCGCTCGATCTTGGCGTGGTTACCAGACGTGAGCACCTCCGGCACGCGCCTTCCCTCCCACACCTCGGGGCGCGTGTACGACGGCCCTTCGAGCAGTCCATCCGAGAAGGAGTCCTCCTCGTGGCTGCGCTTGTTGCCGAGAACACCAGGGATCAGCCTGACGGCGGCCTCCGCCATCGCCAGGACTGCCACCTCTCCCCCGATGAGGACATAGTCGCCGATGGACACCTCCGCGACGTCGACGTGCTCGGCCGCAGCGTCGACCACCCGCTGATCGATGCCCTCGTAGCGGCCACACGCGAACACGAGGTGCTCACGGCCCGCGAAGTCGGCTGCCATGGCCTGGGTAAAAGGGGTTCCAGCCGGTGTCGGGACGACGAGGAGGGGCCGGCCTCCGGCGTCAGGGGCGGAGTAGTCCTTCCCGGGCGCTCCCTCGCGATCGCCGGCCTCGACTGCGCCCAGCGTGCTGGTTTCCGTCTCGCCCGGGGGCGGGGGCGTCTCGGGCAGCCCGAGGACCGACGACAGCCCGGCCCACCACACGCCCGGGAGCATGACCATGCCGGGGCCGCCGCCGAAGGGGGTGTCGTCGACGGTGCGGTGGACGTCGTGCGTCCAGTCGCGTAGGTCGTGGACGCCGACGGAGAGGAGGCCCTTGGCCTGGGCGCGGCCGAGGATCGCGGTGTCGAGCGGCGCGAGGTACTCCGGAAAGATCGTGAGGACGTCGAGGCGCACCGCGCTATCCCTCGTCTTCGGCGCGCGCGTCGGTATCGGACTCGCCCTCGGTGTCCAGCTCGAGCAGCCCCGCAGGGGGCGTGATGCGCACGTGGCCGGCGGCTACGTCCACCTCGGGAACGAAGCGCTCAAGGAACGGGACGAGCACGTCTCGCCCTTCGGACGGGCCGTCGTCCTCGGTGGCGATGGAGAGGATCTCCCCTGCCGGCGTGTGGAGCACCTCGGAGACGGTGCCTAGCTCGAACTCCTCGCCATCGCGAGTGGCGAGGACTCGGAGGCCCTCGAGCTCGTGGTCGTAGAACTCATCGTCGGCCTCGAGCGGCTGCAGCGATTCCGAATCCACGACCAGCTCCACACCGCGCAGGGCATCGGCGGCCTCGCGACCCGATACTCCTGCAAAGCGCACGAGAAGCCGCCCGGAATGGTTCCGGGCGGCTTCTACGGTGAGAGTGGGGGCGAGCTGCGCAGGGGCGGCGGCTCCGAAACGAGCCGCGCCCTTGGGGGACTTGCCTGCGGCGTTCGCTGCTGGCGTCCCTGCGGCCTTCGCGGCCGGACGAGCGGCACGCCCCCGGCGACGGGTAGCGAGGACCTCACCCACGGCGAACCGGTCCTCGGGGGAATCGGTGCGGATGTCGACGACGACCTCGCCGCGCACCCCGTGCGACTTGACGATCCTGCCGACGACGAGGTCCATGCCCGCTCCCAGTTCTAGTCGGTGATCTCCACGCGGTAGCCCTTGCCACCGATCGCAGAAACCACGGTGCGCAGCGCAGTGGCGGTGCGCCCACGGCGACCGATGACCCGGCCCTGGTCCGTGGGTGCCACCGACACGCTGACCACGGTGCCGCGGCGGCCGGAGTCAGTGCGCACGGTAACCGCGTCCGGTTCGGACACGATCCCGCGCACCAGATGCTCGACGGCCTCCGCGACATCGTTGCGCATGGGGATTACTCCTCGGTCTTGGTCTCTTCCGCAGCCTCGGCGCCGGCGGCCCCTTCCTCGACCTCGGCCTCGGCGGAAGCAGCCTCGGCGGCAGCCTTCTCCTCGGCCTTCTTGGCCTTGTCGGCCTTGCGCTTGGTGGTGATCGCCTCGGCGGTCGGCTCGTTCGAGGCCTCCTCGAGGGCCTTGTTGAAGAGGTCGAGCTTCGACGGCTTAGGCTCGGCCGTCTTCAGGGTACCCTCGGCGCCCTCGATGCCCTTGAACTTCTGCCAATCGCCGGTGACCTTGAGGATCGCCTCGACGGCCTCGGTCGGCTGGGCGCCCACGCCGAGCCAGTACTGCGCGCGCTCCGAGTCGAGCTCGATGAAGCTCGGGTTCTCCTTCGGCCGATAGAGGCCGAGGGTCTCGATGGCGCGGCCGTCGCGGCGGTTGCGCGCGTCGGCGACGATGATGCGGTACTGCGGGTTACGGATCTTGCCGAGGCGGGTGAGCTTGATCTTGACAGCCATGAAAAAGTCCTTTGCGTTGTAGGCCACGTGGCGATGCAGCGGCGCCCGTCGGTTACGGGGCCCGGTCTCGCCTTTCGGGTGACCGCCGTTCGGCACGAGCACCTGCGCTCCCGGTCCGCTCCCGCGCGTGGCGGGGAAGGTTGTGGGCACGACAGGACTCACCGGTGACGGCGTCCAGCGGTCGAATCTACCGGAGCGGCCCGCGAATCGGTAATCCGACTCACGGGCCGCAGGGCGAGCATGGCACCGGCACGTCGCTTCAGGGCGCGGCGGGCGACTCCCCTACTTCGGGAACGACAGCTTCGAGAGGTCGATGCCCTCGAGGCCCGGGGGAAGCTGGTCGAGCCCGGGCGGGTTCGCCGAGAGATCGGGCGCGCCGGAACCGGCAGACGCCGCCGCGCCGCCGCCCGCTCCCGGCATGTCCATCCCCGGAGGCATCTGCATTCCGGGCGGGAGCTGCATCCCGGGCGGCATGCCCGGCATCTGCATCCTGTTCTTCGGCTGCGTCGGCCCGCGGCCGCCCTTCTTCCCCTTCTTGCCCTTGCCCTTCTTGCGCTTGGTCGCCGACTTGCCGCCGGGCATGCCCATCTGGCCCGCCATGCGGCCCATCATCTTCTTAGCCTCGAAGAAGCGGTCGACGAGCTGGTTGACGTCGGTGACCGTGACACCCGAGCCCGCCGCTATGCGCTTGCGCCGCGAAGCGTTAATGATCTTCGGATTCTCGCGCTCGCCGGGGGTCATGCCGCGGATGATCGCCTGGATCCGGTCGAGGTACTTCTCGTCGATGTCGCCGACGGCCTTCTTCATCTCCTTGCCGCCGGGCAGCATGCCGATGATATTGCCGAGGGGACCCATGCGCCGGATCATGAGCATCTGGTCGAGGAAGTCCTCGAGCGTGAGCTCGCCGCTGCCGATCTTCGCCGCGGCCGCTTCGGCCTGCTTCTGGTCGAAGACCTGCTCTGCCTGCTCGATGAGCGAGAGCACGTCACCCATGCCGAGGATGCGGCTCGCCATCCGATCGGGGTGGAAGACGTCGAAGTCGGAGAGCTTCTCGCCGTTCGAGGCGAACATGATGGGCTGGCCCGTGAGCTCGCGCACCGAGAGCGCGGCACCGCCGCGCGCGTCGCCGTCGAGCTTGGTGAGCACGACGCCGGTGAATCCGACACCGTCGCGGAACGCCTCGGCCGTCGCGACCGCGTCCTGACCGACCATCGCGTCGAGCACGAAGAAGGTCTCGTCCGGCGACACCGCATCGCGGATGCCGCGCGCCTGGGACATCAGCTCTTCGTCGATGCCGAGCCGGCCCGCCGTATCGACGATGACGACGTCGTGCATCTTCGCCCTCGCGTGGGCGATGGCGCGGTTCGCCACGTCGACGGGCTCGGCGACGCCGATGGGGGCGCCGTCCCCGCCCACCGAGGTGCCGGGATGAGGGGCGAACACGGGAACCTCGGCGCGCTCGCCGACGATCTTGAGCTGGTCGACGGCGCCGGGACGCTGGAGGTCGCACGCCACGAGGATCGGGGTGTGCTTCTGGTCCTTGAACCACTTGGCGAGCTTGCCGGCGAGCGTTGTCTTACCCGCGCCCTGGAGGCCGGCGAGCATGATCACCGTCGGTGGCTGCTTGGCGTAGCTGATCGGGCGCGCCTCGCCGCCGAGGATCGCCGTGAGCTCCTCGTTGACGATCTTGACGACCTGCTGCGCGGGGTTGAGAGCCTCGGAGACCTCGGCGCCCTTGGCGCGCTCCTTGATCCGCGATATGAACTCGCGGACGACGGGAAGCGCAACGTCGGCCTCGAGCAGCGCGAGCCGGATCTCGCGTGCCGTGGCGTCGATATCGGCATCCGTGAGCCGGCCCTTGCCGCGCAGGTTTTTCAGCGCACCTGTGAGCCGATCGGAAAGCGATTCGAACACTGTGGGACAACCCCTAACTACAAGCCATGACGACGAACCGCGCCGATCCCGGTCCGGTTCCGTACTGGCCCTCCACCTTAACCGCGAGGGGGCGGCGTTGTCCCCTCGGCCACCTCGGTCGCGTCGGCCGGCCGCCTCGCGTCCTTTACTCCGTCCACCGCGGCAGCGTCCGCCTCGCTGTCCCCGGCGTTGTCCCCGGTGTCGCCCTCGTTCCCGCCTCCCGGCTCACGCGGCGGCGCGGGGAGGATCGCGCGGACGGCCGCTGCGAGCCGATCGCCTGCGCCTTCTCCCCCGGTAAGCCCGTAGACCGCGACCGTGTCGTCGACGATTCCGCCCACCGTTCCCGCGCGCGACCACTCGACGCCTAGGCCTGCGGCCCGGCACGCCGAGATCATTTCCGCGAGGAGGCCGGCGCGGTCCGCGCTGCGCACACGGAGGATCCCCGTTCCTCTCGGACCACCCGGTTCTTCGACGAACCACGCACGGGGCTCGGCGAGCGGGGTGCGCGAATCGCCGGCACGTCGGCGGGCGACGGAGTCGCGCAGGCGCGAGCGGACGCTCGAGCTGCTCAACGCGCGGAGGTCCTGGAGCACCAACGCGGGATCGGCCGGTGGGCCGAAGAGGGTCGAGATATCCGCGCGGACGTGCTGGATCTCCCCCGCCTCGCCGAGGTCCTGGTGTCGGGTCTCGGCGTGGACCACCTCGATGCCGCGGGAGGCGAGCACGAGAAGTATGTCCGCGAGCCCTTCGGTCCCCCCGTCGATGACGGCGTCGAGCACGAACCGCGAGGCGTGCTCGCCCGCGGAGAACGCGATCCGCGAGGTGGTCGGCACCTCGGCGAGCGTCTCGCCCAGGAGCCCGGCGTCGCACCGACCGGCCGCACCTCTCTCGGCTCCGAGAGCGCGCGCCTGCAGGTCGTGGCCATCTCCCCCCGATCCCCGAACCCCTTCGCCCGCCCGCGACTCGAGCTCGGCCCGACACGACTCGACGAGGGTGTCGAGCATCTCGGCCTTCCACGGCGTCCAGACGCCTGGGCCCGTTGCCCGCGAATCGGCCTCGGTGAGCGCGGCGAGCAGCTCGAGGATCTCCCCATCGACCACCCCCGTCGCGCCGGATCCGGCGCCGCCGAGCTCGTCGATCACGCGCCGCGCGGTCTCCGGGCTCCCGGGATCGCTCTTCGCCGCCGTGGCCGCGAGGAGTAGATGATGCCGGACGAGCGTGACGATCGTCGCGGAATCGGCCGGAGCCATCCCCATGCGCTCGCAGATCACCATAGCGAGCTCGGCGCCGAGCTCGCTGTGATCGCGGTCGCGCCCCTTGCCGAGGTCGTGGACAAGGGCGGCGAAGAGGAGCAGGTCGGGCCGGGACACCGCGGTCGTCGCCCGTGCCGCCTCGGCGACGGTCTGCACGAGGTGGCGGTCGACCGTGTAGACGTGCGTTGTCGAGCGGGACGGCAAGTCGCGCACGGCGGACCATTCAGGGAGCACACGGTCCCACAGGCCGGAGCGGTCGAGGGATTCGATCACCGGGATACAGCCCGGGCCGGTGCCGAGCAGCTCGACGAGCGTGTCGAAGAACAGCGTGCCTCGCTCCTGCGAAGCGGCAGGCGAGGACTCGGCGAGGCGCCGCAGCGTGCCTGCGGAGATGGGAACGACGTTCCGCGCCGCCGCCACCGCAATGCGCAACAGGAGCGAGTCATCGCGGTCCGGGCGGGCGCCGCGAGCGAGGACGACCTCTCCGCCCTGCTCGACTACCCCCTCGGCAAGCGGCGTGCGGGCGGGGGCGCGGCGCAGGGCTGCGAGGCCCCGCCGGGGCACCGAGCCCCGCGCGGTGCGGATCCCCAAGTCCGTGGCGAAGGCGATGGTTCGGGAGGCCGCCGAGAGCGCATGGGCGAGCGCGAGCGGGGATCCGTCGTCCCCGAGCCCCAGGGTCGCGGCCACATCGTCCGCGTACTGGGCGTGGAGGATGTCTCGCGCCTTCCCCGCGTGCAGGTGCAGCGCGGTGCGGGCGTTGAGAATCAATTCGCGGGCCTCGGTGACAGAGAGGCCGGGGGCGTTGGGGATGGCCGCGATCGCGTCGTTGGCAACGTGGGCAACGGCGAGAGATCCGAGCACCTGGGCGTCGCGGAGCCCTCCCTCGCCGTATTTGAGGTCGGGCTCGTTGCGGTGCGCGATGGCCCCGGCCCTGCGGCGTCGCGCCTCGATGCTTTCGACGAGCCCGTCGAGCTGCGAGTGGACGGTCTTGCGCCACGTGGACACGGCGCCGTCGCGCACCTTACCGGTGAGTTCGGCGTCCCCGGCGATGTGGCGGATATCGAGGAGCCCGAGGGCGACCTTCGAGTCGTCTGCCGCCAGGCGGAGGGACTGCGCGGGGGTGCGCACGCTGTGGTCGAGCGGGACCCGCGCGTCCCATAGCGGGTACCAGAGCGCATCCGCGACGTCCTGGAGCTCGCCGGCACCTCCGCCGTCATACAGGAGAAGCAGGTCGAGGTCGGAATACGGCAACATCTCGCGGCGGCCGAGACCACCGAAGGCGGCGAGGGCGTATCCGGAACCCGGCGCGACACCGGCATCGTCGGCGAGGCGCAAGAGCAGGAAGTCGTATAGCTCGGTGAACGAGGCGCGCAGCCCCGCCGGCGAGAGTCGGCCGGTGCGGGCGGCGTCGAGGAGGCCCGCCCGGGCGCCGGAGAGTTCGGCCCTCAATTGCCCCGCCGTGTGACCGGTTTCTGGTGCATGGCCCATCGCTGTCCTCAATTCCCCGGCGCCTGCTCCTGAGGCTGCCCCGGAAGAAGCGCGAGGGGTGCGCACGACATCGTGCACACCCCTCTACTTGTGTTGATTTCCTGCAGCGTAACCCACGGGCACGTCCCCTAGACGGCCTCTGCGTCGCGCTCCCCCGTGCGGACTCGGATGACGGAATCGACCGGGGTGACCCAGACCTTCCCGTCGCCGATCTTCCCCGTGCGCGCGGCGTCGACGATCGACTGGACGACCGCCTCGACAACGTCGTCGGAGACCACGGTCTCGATCTTGAGCTTGGGCACGAAGTCGACGCGGTATTCGGAGCCGCGGTAGACCTCGGTGTGCCCCTTCTGGCGTCCGAACCCCTGGACCTCGGAGACGGTGATCCCGTAGACGCCCTGCTGCTCCAGCGCCTCCTTGACCTCGTCGAGGGTGAACGGCTTGATGACGGCGGTGACGAGCTTCATGAGCATTCTTCCTTTCGTCCCTTGTGCGTTGAGGCTAGCCGCGGAGGGCCTGGGCCTGGTTCTCGTAAGCAGTCTCTGCGTGCTCGGCACCATCGATCCCCGCCGACTCGTCGGCCTCGTCGATCCTCCAGCCCAGCGGCTTGAGGATGTAGAAGCAGATGGTGGTCATGATCGCGGTGAACACGAGGGCGCAGGCGCTGATGACGACCTGGACGACGAGCAGCTTCCAGCCCTCGCCGCCGTAGAAGAGGCCCGGCGCGGTGTCAAAGGTGCCGGTCGCGAAGAAGCCGATGGCGATCGTGCCCCAGAGGCCGGCGACGAGGTGGACGCCGACGACGTCGAGGGAATCGTCGAAACCGAAGCGCTGCTTGAGCCCGATGGCGAGGGCACTGAGGCCGCCGGCGACCGCGCCGATGGCGAGCGCGCCGAGTGGGTGCACAGATCCGGCGGCCGGGGTGATGGCAACGAGGCCGGCGACGATTCCCGAGGCCGCGCCGAGCGACGTGGCGTGGCCGTCGCGGATCCGCTCCGTGGCGAGCCAGCCGAGCATCGCCGCTGCGGTCGCGGCAGTGGTGTTGATCCACGCGAGCCCGGCGGAGCCGTTGGCGCCGAAGGCCGAGCCGGCGTTGAAGCCGAACCAGCCGAACCACAGGAGCGCGGCGCCGAGCATGACGAACGGCAGGTTGTGGGGGCGGTAGGCGGTCTTTCCGAAGCCGAGACGCTTGCCGATGAGGATGGCGAGGACGAGTCCGGCCATGCCGGCGTTGATGTGGACGACCGTGCCGCCGGCGAAGTCGACGGGCGCGATGGTGGCCTCGCCGTCGGTGGTGCCGAACAGCGCGGCGGCGATGCTGGACTCGCCGTGGCCGAGCAGGCCGCCGCCCCACACCATGTGGGCGAGCGGGAAGTAGCACAGCGTGACCCAGAGGCCGGTGAACACGAGCCACGTGCCGAAGCGGACGCGCTCGGCGACGGCGCCGGAGATCAGCGCGCAGGTGATGATCGCGAAGGTCACTTGGAATCCGACGTCGATAACCTGCGGGTAGTCGCCCGAGGCGCTTGCGGCCCAGGCACCGGCGTCGCCGATCACGCCCTTGAGGCCGAACATCTCGAAGGGATTGGCGAAGAGCCCGGCGACATCCTGGGAGCCATAGGACATCGACCAGCCCCACAGGACGTACACGACGGTGATGACGCCCATCGCGCCGAACGACATCATCATCATATTGAGCACGGACTTCTGGCGGGACATCCCGCCGTAGAAGAGCGCCAGGCCCGGGGTCATCAGCAACACGAGGGAGGCCGCCATCAGCATCCAGGCGGCATCGCCTGCGCTGAACTCGGGCGCCCCTTGGGCGAGGATCACGGAATTCACGGGAGTTTCCCTTCTCACAACATCGGTTCCGGGCCCGGTCGGCCCGAAAGGATCCGGTGAGTTAAAGAATTCCGGGCGAATGTTTCTCCCGGCCTCCACTTGTGTAACCGGGGTGTGAACGAGGGGGCGGGGCGTGTTACGACTCTGTGTCGTCGCGTCCCGCCATCTACGCGAGAAGCGCGTCGACGAACGCCTCGGGGACGAATGGGGCGAGGTCGTCGGCGCCCTCGCCGAGCCCGACGAGCTTGACCGGCACTCCGAGCTCGTGCTGCACCTGGAAGACGATTCCGCCCTTGGCGGTGCCGTCGAGCTTCGTGAGCACGACGCCCGTGATGTCGACAACTTCGCGGAAGACGCGCGCCTGCTGCAGCCCGTTCTGCCCGGTCGTCGCGTCGATCACAAGGAGGACCTCGTCGACCTTTGCCTTCTTCTCCACGACGCGCTTGACTTTTCCGAGCTGGTCCATGAGCCCGACCTTCGTGTGGAGGCGCCCGGCGGTGTCGACGAGTACCGCGTCGACACCGGCCTCGATTCCGCGGTCGACGGAATCGAAGGCGATCGCGGCGGGGTCGGCCGCTTCCTTGCCGCGCACGGTTTCCGCGCCGACCCGCTCTCCCCAGGTCTGGAGCTGATCGGCGGCCGCAGCGCGGAACGTGTCGGCCGCGCCGAGGAGAATTGTGCGTCCGCTCGCGACGAGCACCCGGGCGAGCTTGCCGGTCGTGGTGGTCTTGCCCGTGCCGTTGACGCCGACGATGAGGATCACCGCGGGCTTCCCCTCCGCCGGCAGCGCGCGCACCGAGCGGTCGAACTCGGGGTGGAGGTTGTCGATGAGCGCCTGGCGCAGGAGCGCGCGCACCTCGGCCTCGGTGCGGACGTGGTTCGTCGCGATGTCCGAGCGCAGGCGCTCGACCACGCGCAGGGTCGTGTCGGTGCCGAGGTCCGCCATGATCAGCGTGTCCTCGATCTCCTCCCACGCCTCTTCGTCGAGGTCGCCTGCGCCGAGCAGGCCGAGGAGACTCTTGCCCACCGTGTTGTTCGAGCGCGAGAGACGTCCGCGCAGGCGGTTCATCCGCCCCTCTGCCGGAGCGATCTCCTCGGTCGGTGCGTCGGGCGCCGGGGCAATGACGGTCTCGCCGGACTCCCCGGCCTGCCCCGACGGCTCGGTGCTCTGTTGTGCCTCGGCCGATTCGGGAGTGACGGCGGACGTACCCTTCTCCCCCGCGGCCGCCTTCTCCTGCGGCCCTTCGTCTGCAGCCCCGGCCGCAGGCTTCCCGCCTTCGGTACCGGGCTTCTCAACGCTCGGCGCCGCGCCGGTGTCCTTCGCGGCCGCGTCGCCCTCGGCCGTTTCCGCCGCGGACGAATCCTCGTCCCCCTTGGGGGCCTTGGAGCCCTTCTCCTCCCCGGCCGCCTTCGCGCCCGCGGCGGCCGCGCCGCCCGCGAGAACGGCACCGCCGGCCGCCGGTGCACCTGCGCCGCGCGGCCTGCCGCTATCCGCCGCCGAGTCCGAACCGGCGGACTTCGCTGCCGTGTCTTTTCCGCCCTGTGCGCCCTCGGGCGGCGTGGATGCGCGGCCTACGCCGCCAGACCCGCCGACCGGCTCGGTCTTCGGTTTCGGCCGCGAGGTGGGCGCCGGGGCCTTTTCGGCGGTGGTGAACGAGAAACCCGCGCCCGCCTGGTAGTTGCCCGAGCGGTCCTGCTGCGTGACCTCCTTGGGCTCCGCCTGCTCCTCTTCCTTGGAGAAGGAAATCGTGTTCTGGGAGCGGCGCCACAGGCCGAACGCGATCGCGATGATCGCGAGGAGGACGATGACGACGACGGCGACAATGATCCAGACGGTGGTATTCACGCCGCCCAGTGTGTCAGATCGTAGAGGTCTCTAGCTGCTCAGGCCGCTCATCTTCTGGGAGATCACCTTCGAGATCCCGTCGCCCTGCATCGAGACGCCGTAGAGCACGTCGGCGACGTCCATCGTGGGCTTCTGGTGCGTGATCACCACGAGCTGGCTGGTCTCGCGGAGGTCCTCGAACAGGCTGATGAGGCGGCGCAGGTTCGTATCGTCGAGCGCGGCCTCGACCTCGTCCATAACGTAGAACGGCGAAGGCCTGGCCTTGAAGATCGCGACGAGCATCGCCACTGCGGTGAGCGACTTCTCTCCACCGGACAGCAGCGAGAGGCGCTTGACCTTCTTCCCTGGTGGGCGCGCCTCGACGTCGATGCCCGTGGCGAGCATGTCGTCGGGATCGGTGAGCACGAGCCGGCCCTCTCCGCCCGGGAAGAGCACCTGGAACACGGACTCGAACTCGCGCTCTACATCTGCATAGGCCTCGGTGAAGATCTGCTCGATACGCACGTCGACGTCGTCGATGACCCCCTCGAGGTCCGAGCGCGCCTTCTTCACGTCGTCGAGCTGGGCGGACAGGAACGAGTGCCGCTCCTCGAGTGCCGAGTACTCCTCAAGCGCGAGCGGGTTGACCTTGCCGAGAGTGGCGAGATCCTTCTCCGCGCGCTTCTTGCGGGCCTCCTGCTCGGCCCGGACGTATGGCGAGCCGGGCGGCCGCTGCACGTCCTCGCCGCGCTCGCGCGCCTCGGAGAACTCGGCGATCTCGTCCGCGGGCGCGGGAATCTCCTGCTCGGGCCCGTACTCGGCGACGAGCGCATCGGGCTCGATGCCCAGGCGCTCGACGACGCTCTCCTCGAGCTCCGAGACCTTGACCTCGAGCTGCGCCCTGGCGATCTCGTCCCTGTGCGCGGAATCGGCCAGCTTGGCGACGGCGGACTCCGCCTCCCCCAGAGCCTTCCGCTTCTCCGAGAGCTGGGCCGCTGCGGCGTCGCGTGCGGCGACGATGGTGTCGCGGAAGCGCGCGGCGTCGGCCGTGACCTGTTCGAGGCGCTCGGCGAGCGCATCGGAGAGCTCGACGACCGTCTCGGCGACCTCGGCGCCCTTGCGGCGGGCGGCCGCTGCCCGCGCGGCCCTGGCGCGATTATCGCGCTCGGCGGCCGCAGCGCGGAGCAGGGACGCCGAGCGACCGCGGCCGGACTGCATGCGCTCTTCCGCGGTGCGCAGGGCGAGGCGCGCCTCGGTCTCCGCGCTGCGCGCCGCACCGACGGCCTCCTGTGCGCGGGCGCGCTCGGCGTCGTTCTCCTCGTTCGCGCCTTCTTCGTCTTCGGGAGAGCTTTCGCGTTCGGCGGCGGAGATCCGCGAGCGGAGATCGTCGCTCTCGGTGTGTGCGGCGTCGAGCTTGTCGCGCGCGCTGCGCCGGGACTGCTCGATGCGCCGTGCTTCGTGCTCCGCCTTGCGCTTGACCACGCCGAGCCGCGCCATCTCCTTGTAGAGGCCCTCGATCCGCTGGTCCGATTCGCTCATCGCCGCGCGGGCGGAATCGAGCGCGGCGGCGGATTCGGCGAGCGAGGACTCGGCCCCGGACAGCGAGGCCCCGGCCTTTTCAGCGAGCGAACTCGCCGCGGCACGTTCCTTCTCCGCCGCCTCGATCGCGGCCGCCACCTCGACGCCGGAGCGACCCGCCTGCCCGCCGCCGACGATCCAGCCGGAGCCGACGAGCTCGCCCGCGCGGGTCACCGCCCGCAGGCGGCGGTCCTCGGCGACCTGGGCGCGCCCCGAGTCGACGTCCTCGACGAGCACGACGTCGGCGAGGAGCGCCGCAAGGACGCCTCGCAGGGCGGGCGGCGCGTCGATCGTGTCGATTGCCCAGCGGGCGCCGCCGACGAGCGTGGACTCGAGGTGCCACACCTCGCCTACGGCAGCCTTTGCCGATTTCTTCCCTGCCCCGCCGTCCTCGCTACCGGCTCCGGCCTCCGAGATGAGCGCGGCGCGGCCGCCCGAGGCCTCGGCGAGTTCGCGCAGCGCGGCTCCCGTGTCGACACCGGCGGGCACCACCCCGGCCTCGGCGAACGCGCCGAGCGCCACGCCGATCGCCTTCTCCGCTCCGGAGTCGATGGTGATGTTCTCGGCGAGCGTGCCCTTCCACGAGTCCCCCAGATGCCCGGCCAGCCAGTCGCTGCCGTCGCCCACGCCGAGAGAAGCACGCAGGGTCTCGATGCGCGAGTCGAGCCCGGCGATGGTCCTGCCGGCCGAGTGCTCGGCCTCGCGGAGCTCGGCGACGCGCTGCGCGGCGGCCTCGTGTCCCCTCTCGGCCTCGTCGAGGGTGCTGTTGAGCGATTCCTCGCCCTCTCCGTGGTCGAGGATCCGCAGTTCCGCAGCCGCCACGTCGTCGTCCGCGGCAGTGACGGCGGCCTCCGCAGCCGCCAACTCGGACGCGTACCCGTCGATCTGTTCGGTGAGACTCTCGATGCGCGCGGCTACCGCCTCGGCCTTGCCGGCCAGGCGCGCGAGGCCCTCGCGCCGGTCGGCAACCGCGCGGACCCTGCGCATGTGCTCGGCCTCGAGCGATTTGGCGTGCTGCTCCTTCTCGGCGAGCGCGGCCGTCGCCGCGGCGAGCGCTGCTCCTGCGGCTTCGACCGCCTCGCCCTGTTCCTTCTCGCGGGCCGCGGCCTTCTCGGCCTGCCGTTCGAGCTCGTCGGGCTCCGGCCCCGTGTGCCGGGGCGCCGCCTCGGCGAGGCTGCGCGCGCGGTCCGCGGCGATCCGCCGCGTCGCCCGGGAGCGCTCCCCCAGCGCCGACAGCGCGAACCAGCGCTGCTGCGCGAGATCGGCGCGCGGAGAGAGCTCGTCGACCCGCCGCGCCGTCGCCTCGACCACGCGGGCGAGCGCGTCGCGGGCGTCGGTCGCCTCGGCGAGCTGGGCGGTGAGGTCCACGCGGGCGCTGTCGATATCGGCGAGCTCGGCGCGGCGCCGCTCGAGGTCGTCGGCGGCGAGGCGGAGCGTGGAATCGCGCAGGTCGGCTTGGACGGTCTGCGCCCGGCGCGCCACCTCGGCCTGCCGGGCGAGCGGGCCGAGCTGGCGCCGGAGCTCCTTGGTGAGGTCCTGGAGCCGGTCGAGGTTGCCCTGCATGCCCGCGAGCTTGCGCTGCGCCTTTTCCTTGCGGCGGCGGTGTTTGAGGATGCCCGCGGCCTCCTCGATGAACGCGCGTCGCTCCTCGGGCCGGGACTCGAGGATCTCCGAGAGCTTGCCCTGTCCGACGATCACGTGCATCTCGCGCCCGATACCCGAGTCCGAGAGCAACTCCTGGACGTCCATGAGCCGCGCGCGGTTGCCGTTGATCTCGTACTCGCCCGCGCCGTCGCGGTACATGCGGCGGGTCACCGAGACCTCGGCGTAGTCGATGGGCAGGGCGCCGTCGGCGTTGTCGATCGTCAGGGTCACCTCGGCGCGGCCGAGCGCGGACCGGCCGGCGGTCCCGGCGAAGATCACGTCCTGCATCTTGCCGCCACGAAGGGTCTTCGCACCCTGCTCGCCCATCACCCACGTGAGGGCATCGACGACATTGGACTTCCCCGAGCCGTTCGGCCCCACCACGGCGCAGATACCCGGCTCGAATCTCAA
>NZ_DAINST010000017.1:25280-42188 GCF_036741115.1 Dietzia sp. | reverse complement strand
AGTCGTAGCCCCACACCTCATGGAGCAACTGCTCGCGGGTGAACACACGGCCGGCGTGCTGCACGAGATACTTGAGCAGCTCGAATTCCTTGTAGGTCAGATCGAGCGGCTTCCCGCGCAGTCGGGCGAGGTAGGTCTCCTCGTCGATCACGAGCTCGCCGAGCTGTAGCAGCGTCTTCTCCACCTCCGCGCTCGCGGAGCGGGAGGCGAGGAGGCGGAGGCGGGCATCGAGCTCCGCCGGGCCGATCGAGGGCAGCAGCAGCTCGATGATCCCCCACTCCGCATTGACCGCGACGAGCCCGCCCTCGGAGACCAGCGCGACCACCGGCGCTTCGACGGCGCCGGAGAGAAGGCGGCACAGGGTCCGCGCGGCGGCAAGCTCGGCGCGCGCGTCGACGATCACTGCTTCGGCGTCTGCCGCGGCGCTCACGGCGGCTGCCGTGGCCGGAGCGACGGTGACCTTGTGGGCGAGCAGGCCGAGCGAGGGCACCGCGTCTTCGACTCCATCGTGCGAGAGGAGAAGTACGTCCATTCTCGGCCTCCTCGATCGCCCGGGCGCGCCGACGCTGCCCTGTCGCGGGCGTCGGCTCTACATATGGTTGGCGAGTATATACGCTTGCCCACACACTCCCCGCCGGTGGCGCCCGCGCTCACGCCGGCCGCCGCACGGGCGGCTGAGGACGGCAGAGGACGGCATCGGACGGCAGAGGAAGGCTCGGGCCAGCTATGACACCCCGCACAGCACCGCGCACCCGGCGCCTCGCGCGCCGCGCGGGCTACGGGGCACTCCTCGTGGTGACGACGATTTTCGCCGTCGCCGTCGCCGGCCTCGTCGTCGCCGGCAGCCATCAGGCGACCCTGGCCTCCGCGATCCGCCCGGGCGGCGATCCCCGACCACCGGCCTCCGTCCTGGGGAGCCCTGCATGGACCCTCTCGACCTCCTCCGTCCGCGAATGGTCCGGGGTCAAGATCACCGTTCCGGAAGTGCCTGTGGCGATCTCGGGAGCCGGCGCAGCGGGCGGCGACCCACGGCCCGCGACGACAGCGACCGTGCACCTCACCGCAGACTCCCTCGAGTTCGACGCCGGTGGCGAGGGCGAGAGAGGCGGAAAGACGGTCGTGGCCCGCGGCGGAAGCGTCTCCCTGGAATTCGGATCACAGGAGTTGGGTACCCCGTTCGGCCTCTGCGCCGCGCACCTCACGGCGTTCGAGAACGGCAGCCTCGTCGGGGGCGCGGAGCCCAGGGCGCGCATCGGCGGGCGAATCCTCCGCCCGGAGCTCGCGGGCGATCCCGCCGCCGCCACGAAGGCCGGCGCCTGCGGCGACGAGGACGCGGCGTTCGAAGTAGGGCTGCGGTCCGGGGAGGGCTCGGCCTCCGCCGTCATCGACGGGGTAGACGGTTCCCTTGCCGGGCGCGGCCAGACGAGCACCGAGGACGGGCAGGGCGCCCCCGGCTCGCCGTCGTCGCTGGTGGGCCACGGCGTGGGATTCGGATCGCGGTCGATTCCACTCGGACTCCCGCCCACCGGCATCGAGGCGAGGGCGCACACGATCGTGGTGAGCGCCCGGTTCGACGAGGTCGAGTTCGCGCCCGCGGACCTCGCCGCGTCGCTCGCCGTCGCGCTCGACGGGACGAACGCTTCCGGCGGCGGTGCCACCGGCGCGGGCGACACAGGCGGGGACCACGGCTGATCCCGGCCGGTTCACGGGGCTAAGCTGGCAGCCATGCCACGATCTGACGTCCTAGTGACAACCGCGTGGATGGCCGAGAACCTCGACACCCCGGGAATCCGCGTGGTCGAGGTGGACGAGGACGCCGAAGCATACGGCGCGCTCGGCCACATCCCCGGCGCCGTCGCGCTCGATTGGCGGACCGACCTCCAATCGTCCGATTCGCGGGACATCGTCGGGCCCGAGGAATTCGCCGCGCTGCTCTCGGCCCGCGGCATCTCCCCCGGCGACACGGTCGTGTTCTACGGCGGCAACCACAACTGGTTCGCGGCGTTCGGCTACTGGCTGTTCCGCTACTACGGGCACGCCGACTTGCGGATGCTCGACGGCGGACGGATGCGCTGGGAGATGGAGGGCCACCCGTTCGTCGGGGAGGTCCCTGAGCCCGAGGCGAGCGTTTACCCCGTGCCCGAGCCCGTCGCGACTGTCCGCGCGCTGCGCGAGGACGTGCTCTCCGGGCTCGGGGAGGACGTGCTCATCGACGTCCGCAGCGTCGACGAGTTCACCGGGCGACTCCTCGCCCCGCCGCACCTCCCCCAGGAGGGTGGGCAGCAGCGCGGGCATATACCCGGAGCCCTGTCGATCCCGTGGAACCGCGCGGTGGCGCGCGACGGCACCTTCCGGGACGACGAGGAACTGCGAAGGACATACGCGAAGGCGCTGCTCGCGGCCGAGGACGGCGCGCGGATCGTTTCTTACTGTCGGATCGGGGAGCGCTCCTCGCACACGTGGTTCGTACTCCACGAGATCCTCGGCGTCGACGCCGTCGCGAACTACGACGGGAGCTGGGTCGAGTACGGATCCCTCATCGGCGTTCCTGTGGAACGCTGAGCATGAGATAGGATCGATCCCATGGTCCTGTTTTTCGAGATTCTGCTGGTACTGGCGATCGTCGTGATCACGCTGGTGTCCGTCTACATCATTTACCGCACGCTCAACGACGAGTCCTAGGGAACACGTGAGCAACGACGAGACCCCGAAGCCGGACGAGCCCGTCGCCGCGAACGAGCCCGCTCAGTCGCGGGCCCCGAAGAAGGTCGGTGCCTCGGGCAACGAGGCGGTCGAGAAGGCCGCCGAGCGCGCCCGGGTGACGGCCGACCGGAACGTGACCCCCTTCGGTGAACTCCCCATCGCTCGCGATACCGCGAACCTGCGCGAGGGCCCGGATCTGCATCCCGGCCTTCTCGCGCTCCTGCCGCTCGTCGGCGTCTGGGAGGGCGAGGGCGAGGCGGACACGAAGACCCACGGCGAGCACCGCTTCGGCCAGCAGATCATCGTCACGCACGACGGCGAGAACTACCTCAGCTGGTCTTCGCGTTCGTGGACGATCGGCGAGGACGGCGCGGCCGATATCCCGGCTTACCGCGAGAGCGGCTTCTGGCGCATCTCGAACGACGACGAGATCGAGTTCCTCATCGTCCACGCCTCCGGCGTGATCGAGGCGTACTACGGCAAGCCGCTCAACCAGTCCTCGTGGCGAGTCTCGACCGACGCCACGATGTCGACACCCACCGGCCCCGAGCTCGGCGGCGCAATCCGCCTCTACGGGCTCGTCGAGAACGGCGATCTCGGCTGGGTCGAGGAGCGCGTGCATCCCGAGAAGGGTCGCGTGCCCACCCTCTCCGCGCGTCTCCACCGGCTCGCCGGCTAGTCCGGTCCCGCCGGCTCGAAACCCCGTCCCGAGGAACCCCCGCAGTGGGCCACCGCACCCGCGTCGTCTGGCGCGCGCGATCGCTCGCCGCGGGGGTTCTCGCGTCTGCGGGCGCAGGCACATCCCCCGCCTTCGGATCTGGTCCTGCCCCTGATCACGGCGCCGATCCCTCCGCCGCGCCGCGCGTCTCCCCCGCGCGCACGTCCGCCGTCTTCTCTGCACTCTTCGCCGGCTCCGAGTCCGCCTCGTTCTGGCTCGACAGCGCCGCCCCGCACCCGACGCTCGGGCGCCTCTCCGTGCTCGGCGATACCGAGGGGCCGTTCGGCGCAGTGCACGAGTTTTGCCGATCGGCAGGCAAGGGTGGTGTCGAGGGAGCGTTCTCTGCCGGTGGCGGAGGCATCGACGAAGGTACGGAGTTCTGGCCCCGACTCCGCGAGCTGCTCTCCTCCTCCGAGAGGCCCATCACCTCTGACGACGGAGGAGCCGCGCCCGCCCTACCTTCCGGTTTCGAGCCGGGCCTCGTCGTCGCGCTGGGCTACGAGCTCGGGGCCCCCGGCGCCCCGCCCACCGATGATCAAGCTCCGGCCGGCAACAGCGCACTCGCGGGCGTCCCAGACGCGATCGCTCTCGTTCCCTCCCGCCTCGTGGTCGTCGACCACTACACCGGGGAGGCCGTCGCGCTCTGTGCCGATGTCGAAGCGGCTGGCGCCGACAGCGCCCCCGAGGCCCTCACCGATACTGCTGCTGCCCCGACCGGCTCCGCAGCCACGGAGTGGCTCGCCCTCGCCGCGCGCGCGTGGGCCGAGGCCGACGGCGCCGCAGGTACCCTGCGCCGCGACGTCACCACCGACGGCGATGCCCCGCGCGCATCCGGCCAGACCGGCGGGACCTTCCGGCTGCGCCACTCGGAGGAGGAGTACCTCTGGGCGATCTCCGCGATCAAGGACGCGATCGCCCACGGCGAGGCCTACGAGGTGTGCCTGACGAATTCCGCCCACGGACCGGCGCCGACCGACGCGCTCGGGGCGTATGGGCGCCTCCGCCGTCATTCCCCTGCTCCCTTCGCCGCGTTCCTCCGCGCCAGCGGGGAGCAAGAGCAGCGCAGCTGGGCTCTCCTCGGGGCCTCCCCGGAGCGATTCCTCCGCGTCGACGCTGGCGGCGGAGTGGAGACGCGGCCGATCAAGGGGACGCGGCCGCGCGGCACGGACCCGGAGGCGGACGCCGCCCTGCGCGACGAGCTCGCGGGGAACGCGAAGGATCGAGCGGAGAACCTCATGATCGTCGACTTGCTGCGAAACGACCTCGGCCGCGTGTGCGCACCGGGCACGATCGGCGTTCCGCAGCTCTGCGCGGTCGAGACGTACGCGCACGTCCACCAGCTCGTGAGCGCGGTCGAGGGGTTGCTTGCGCCCGGCCGAGACGCCGTCGACGCCCTCGCGGCGACCTTTCCCGGCGGTTCGATGACCGGCGCGCCCAAGCGTCGCGCCATGGACCTGTGCGCCGAACTCGAGGGGGCGCCGCGCGGCCTCTACTCCGGCGCAGTCGGCTGGCTGGGGGCCTCGGGGACGGCGGATCTCGCGATCACGATCCGCAGCGCCGTCGTCTGCGGCGGGCGCGCGAGCATCGGCATCGGCGGCGCGATCCTCGCCGATTCCGATCCGGCGGCGGAGTTCGCGGAGACGATGGTCAAGCTGCGCCCCGTGCTCGATGCGCTCGGCGGCGAGTTCGAGGGCCAGGGCTGATCGAATTCCAGGCGCCTGGTCGAGGCGCCCGGCACGTGCTCCCGGCCCAGGCGCCTACGCCCCGCCGAGCCGCTCCCCCGGCCAACCCTTGTAGCCGACGGCCTCGGCGACGAGCACGCCGACGTCGAGCCCCGGGACCCGGCCCCCGATCTCGTGGGTGTCGATCCGGTGGACGCGCGCCGCGAGCGTGATCGAGGACAGAAACCACACCGAATCGGCGGCGTAGAGATCGGAGATGAGCAGGTGCTCGCGCCGCACGGGGATTCCCTGGCTTTCGGCGTACTGGGCGAGCGCGCCGAGGGTCGTGCCCTCGAGGATCCCGATCCCCGCCGGAGGGCTGAGCAGCGCTCCCTCCCGCACCGCGACGATCGTCGAGCGAGGCCCCTCGAGGACCTCGCCCTCCGAGGAGACGAACACGACGTCGTCGAAGCCCGCCGACGCCGCGTGGCGCAGCGCCGCCATATTCGTCGCGTAGGAGAGCGTCTTCGCGCCGAGGAGCTGCCACGGCGCCGAGTCCGCGAGGTCCACGGAGAAGCCGCGCTGCTGGATCTGCACGGCGATGCCCTCGCGGCGGACGGTCGGCAGGTGCGGGTTCGCGGCGGCGACGGTGATGTACGCCGTCGCATCCTCCGCCCTGCCCGGCTCGTGCTCGGGGCCCCGCGAGAGGACGAGGCGCAGGAGCGCATCGGGTGCGGCATCCGCACGGCCGCCATGCGCCTCCACCCATGCCTGCTCCGCGAGCGCGATGGCCTCGTTCCACGTCTGCTCGCCGGGGCCCTGGATCTCGAGCAGCCGCGCCGAGCGCCCGAGCCGCGCGATGTGGCGCAACGGCTTGAGCGCCCTGCCCCTGTGCAGCAGCAGCGAATCGAAGGCGCCATCGCCGCGCACCGCTGCGAGGTCATCGGCGAGGAGCAGCGGCGCGTCCGGATCCACGACCCGCGGCTCCGCGAGACCTCCACCCGCGACATGCACCACCACCCTGCGGTGGTCCGCGGCCGTGCGATCGGGGGCAGCATCCGGAGAGTTCGTCATGCCCTCCACGGTAGCTAGAATCGGGGACGTGAGTACCTCAGACGAGGGGCGGGCCCTACCGGGCGACCGGGAGCCCCACCCGTCCAACGATGCCCTCGCCGGCGATACCGGCGCAGCCCCCGAACCGGCCGCAGCGGCCGTGCCGCCGCCCTCGCTCGCGGCCCCAGGCGCGGTACCCGATCCCCAAGGCGCCACGGCTCTCCACTTCGGCGATCCCTTCGCCGAGCAGCGCGCGGCCGCCCGGGATTCGGCGCTCGTCGACCGCTCCGACCGCGAGTTCATCGAGATCACCGGGCCGGAGCGCCTCACGTGGCTCGAAGGGTTCATCAGCCAGCACGTCACCGAGCTGAGCCCCGGGCAGTCCACCGAGAGCCTCGTCCTCGATGCCAACGGCCGCGTCGAGCACCATTTCGGGGTCACCGCAACGGAGGACGCGCTCCTCCTCGACACGCCCGCCGGCGCAGCCGAAGCTCTGTTCGCGTTCCTCGATCGCATGGTCTTCTGGGCCGAGGTCACCCCACGCCTCGCCCCCGAATACGCGCTGCTCACCGTTGTCGGGCCAGATGCGCTGCGCGCGCTCGCCCCTTTGGATGACGGCGCAGAAGGCGCCCGCCCCGGCTGGCTGGTCGCCCGCCGGGCGCAGCCGGGGTCCGCCGGGGACAGGGTGGATCTCGTGGTCTCCCGTCCCGAGCTCCGGCGCGCGTGGGACGCCGTGGCGGAATCGGCTTCCGCCGTCATGGGCGCATGGGGGTGGAATGCGCTGCGTGTGGCCGAGCTCCTCCCCTCTGCCGCGGATCTCGACGGCAAGACCATCCCCCACGAAGTGCCGAGCTGGATCGGCGGTGTCGAGTCCGGCGGCGCCGTGCACCTCGACAAGGGCTGCTACCGCGGACAGGAGACGGTCTCGCGCGTGCACAATCTCGGGCGCGCGCCGCGGGCGCTCGTGCGGCTCATGCTCGACGGCACGGCGGACGAGCTGCCCGCTCCCGACACCGAGGTCAAGGCCGGTGCGCGGACCGTGGGCCGCCTCGGCACGGCCGTCCAGCACTTCGAGCTCGGGCCCATCGCGCTCGCTCTGGTCAAGCGCAATGTGGGCGCCGATATCGAGCTCACGGTCGGCGATGCCGCCGCCTCGATCGATCCCGATTCCCTGCCCGACGACTCCGGCCCGCAGGCCGGCCGTGAGGCGATCGACAGGCTCAGGAAGGGCTGAGCAGGCCACGGCGCCCGTCCGCCGGATCGGCGAGCGGGCGGGCGAAAAACCCCAGTATGCGGCGTGTTCCGCCGAAAGAACGACCTTCTTATTCCCGCGGTCCCCCCGCCGCACGACCCGGCGTTTCGCCGAATGCCGAGCACATGCCCGGTACGGGGTGGGCCGCCGGGACTTTTGTTGCGTAATTGGCTATCCTGTTCCCAGGCAAATACACACATTCATGCAATGGGCACCCCCGAGGTGGCCCAGCACCAGTTTCCGAGGGGGTCAGGCTAATGGGCCGAGGCCGCGCAAAGGCAAAGCAGACCAAGGTCGCTCGCGAGCTCAAGTACAACACTCCGAGCACGGACTTAGAACGGCTGCAACGTGAGCTGGCGGGGGAAAAGCCCGCCCACGACCCCATCCACGACGAGGCCGCCTGGGACGAGTACGACGACGGATACGCCCAGCGCTAGTACCGCTCGAGGCCCGTCGGCACCGCCGCCTATCTCCGGGTCGTCGTAGGTAGGCGGCCGGTTCGTCTCACCGCACGACCTGACACCTCCCCTGTGCCCCGGCCGCGATCTTGCGGCCAGGGGCGAGGCGGAGGTGCCCGTCGTCCGCGCACGGTGCGCATCGCGCGGCCGGTGGGAAAGCCAGATGCACGAAGCGGGCGGACCGACTCGATCGGTCCGCCCGCTTCGTTGCCGGTTCTGGGGTACCAGTAGTGCCCGAGGCTCCTAGAACTAGAACGCCGAGTGCGAGCCGAAGACCTCGACGAGAGTCTCGGGCCCGTCGGCCTCGGCCTTCTCCACCGTGCCCATGACGAAGTTGTCGAGGTGCCGCGCGGTGAGAATCGCCTGCGCCCGGTCGACGTCCTCGGGGGCCACCACGGCGACCATGCCGACGCCCATGTTGAAGGTCCGCTCCATCTCGGCGACCTCGACGCGGCCGTGCTGCTGCACCATGCCGAACACCGCCGGGACCTTCCAACTCGCGCGGTCGATCTTCGCGGTGAGGCCCTTGGGGATCACCCGGCCGAGGTTCTCCGCGAGCCCGCCGCCGGTCACGTGGCAGAAGACTCGCACATCGGTCTCGGCGATGAGCGACAGGCAGTCGAGCGAGTAGATGCGCGTCGGCTCGAGCAGCTCCTCGCCGAGCGAGCGGCCGAATTCCTCGACGTGCCCTTCGAGCGGGAGGCGCGCGATGTCGAGCAGCACGTGGCGGGCGAGCGAGTAGCCGTTGGAGTGCATGCCGGAGGACTCCATGCCGATGAGCACGTCGCCGGGCCGCACGCGGTCGGCGCCCAGCACCTCGTCCGCCTCGACGACTCCGACGCCGGTGCCCGAGATGTCGTACTCCCCCGGCGCCATGAGGCCAGGGTGCTCTGCGGTCTCGCCGCCGAGCAGCGCGCATCCGGCGCGGACGCAGC
Source organism: Dietzia sp. (assembly GCF_036741115.1). Taxonomy (NCBI): domain Bacteria; kingdom Bacillati; phylum Actinomycetota; class Actinomycetes; order Mycobacteriales; family Dietziaceae; genus Dietzia; species Dietzia sp. The sequence continues at coordinate 33,408 of NZ_DAINST010000017.1, read as the reverse complement.
CCTCCGCGATGCCCTCGACGATCTTCGCCACGTGCTCGGGGACGACCTTGCCGATGGCGATGTAGTCCTGCATGAACAGCGGCTCCGCGCCGCAGACCACGAGATCGTCGACGACCATCGCGACGAGGTCGATGCCCACCGTGTCGTGGATGTCCATCGCCTGCGCGATCGCGATCTTCGTGCCGACCCCGTCGGTCGAGGAGGCGAGGAGCGGCTGGCGGTAGTTGTTCTTGAGCGCGAAGAGGCCGGCGAAGCCGCCGAGCCCGCCGGTGACCTCTGGTCGCGTCGCGCGCTTCGCGTGCGGGGCGAACAGCTCGACGGCCCGCTCGCCGGCGTCGATATCGACTCCGGCCGCCGCGTAGGAGGCGCCAGTGCTGGGCTTGTCGGTCATCTCGGCATCGATCCCTTGCTCGTCTTTTCCATGTCCCGAATCCGGGTCGAACTCTCGGTCGAACTTTCGGTCGAACTCTCGCTCAAATCTACCGTGCCGCCCCCGTGGGCCCGCGTAAAGGCCGACCGGCATCCCGGCCGAATGACGGCGGACCTCCGCGCCACCCCGTCTACGTGCTGGAGACGGATTCCGGCGAGGAGCCGGCGACGTCGGCTCCGGACTGCCCGGAGGACCGCGCATCGACCACGGTCTCGAGCTGGATCGGCGTTCCACAGGACTTCACGCCCCGGTACCGCTCGTCGTCGAGCGGAACCGGGTACTGGCCGTCGAAGCATGCCGCGCACAGCGAATCCGAGCTCTGCCCGGTGGCGCGGACCATGCCGTCAACGGAGATGTACCCGAGGCTGTCCGCGCCGATGGCGCGGCGCACGGCCTCGAGCACCTCGGCCTCGGACTCGGCGCCGTTGGCGATGAGCTCGGCGGGCGAGGCGAAGTCGATGCCGTAGAAGCATGGCCACCGCACGGGCGGCGAGGCAATGCGCACGTGGACCTCGCTCGCCCCGGCCTCGTGGAGCATGCGGATCAGCGCGCGCTGGGTGTTGCCGCGGACGATCGAATCGTCGACCACGACGAGACGCTTACCGCGGATCACCTCGCGCAGCGGATTGAGCTTGAGCCGGATGCCGAGCTGCCGGATGGTCTGCGAGGGCTGGATGAAGGTGCGGCCGACGTAGGCGTTCTTCGTGAGCCCCTGCGCGAACGGAATCCCCGACTCCTGGGCGAAGCCGACCGCGGCGGGGGTGCCGGATTCCGGCACGGGGATCACGAGATCGCCATCCGCGGGGAACTCGCGGGCGAGCGAGCGCCCGATCTCCTGCCGCGCCGAGTGGACGAGGGTATCTGAGAGAACCGAGTCGGGACGCGCGAGGTAGACGTACTCGAAAACGCAGCGCTTGGGCTTCGACTCCGCGAAACGCCTGGTCCGCACACCCTTCTCGTCGATCGCGATGAGCTCGCCCGGCTCGATCTCGCGGACGAACGACGCGCCGACGATATCGAGCGCGCAGGTCTCGGAGGCGAGGACCCAGCCGCGCTCGAGGCGGCCGAGGACAAGCGGACGCACGCCGTAGCGGTCGCGCGCGGCGTAGAGCGTCTGCTCGTCGGAGAAGGTCAGCGAGAACGCGCCCTCGACCTGCGGGAGCAGCTGCGCGGCGGCCTCCTCGATGGTGAGGTCCGCGGCGAGGTGCGCGAGCAGGGTCGCGAGGATGTCCGAATCGGAGTGCGTGCCGCCGCGCTGGTATCCGGGGATCCCCAGCTCGACCGCGCGCTCGGTGAGCGCGTCGTGGTTGGTGAGGTTGCCGTTGTGCCCGAGCGCGAGCACGTTGCCCGCGGCGGTCGTGCGGAACATCGGCTGCGCGTTCTCCCACACGGTCGAGCCGGTGGTCGAGTACCGGGTGTGGCCGACGGAGACGTGGCCTGTCATCGCCTCGAGGGTCTTCTCGTCGAATACCTGGCTCACGAGGCCGAGGTCCTTGTAGACGAGCACCTGCTCGCCGTCGCCGACCGCGATGCCCGCTGCCTCCTGGCCGCGGTGCTGCAGCGCGAAGAGCCCGTAGTAGGAGAGTTTCGCGACGTCCTCGCCCGGCGCCCAGACGCCAAAGACACCGCACTCCTCGATGGGTCCGAGACGCTCGGGCCGCAGCGGAAGGCCCGCCGGCCCGGGCACGGACGGATCGGGGAGACCGAGGGACCGTGGCGCGCTCCGGGGAACGCTTCTGCTGCTACGAACGGACGACTTGCGTGGTTCGACCACTGGCCGGAACTCCCATCAGTGCGAAAGGCCGCAGGCACGTGGAGAGGAAACGTGCTCGCGGATCTTGTCCGGGCGCGGGAAAGAGAGGCAACACCGCCTTCGGAGGGCGACAGCCGATCCCCTCACGCCGCGCCATTACCTTACGTTTCCCGGTGCGCAATTGGCTATTCACGCGCGCGAGGTGCGGGGTGGGCCGAGGGGTGATCCCCGCAGCTCGCTCCACTTCGGTCCCCGCTAGGGGCGCGGGCGGGCGACCGGCAGGGACCGCGCCACCTCGCCGGCGCGGACGCCGGAGAGATCGAGGAGGTTCGCCGTCACTGCTGCTTCCCAGGACAGCTCGCCCGTGGCGAGCAGAAGCCACGTGCCGGGGTCGGTCTCGACGACGTTCGGCGGGGTGCCGCGCGTGTGGCGCGGCCCCTCGACGCATTGCACGGCGCCGAAGGGCGGGACGCGGACCTCGACAGAGTGCCCGGGGGCTTCTCCCGCGAGGAAGGCGAGCGTGCCGCGCACCGCGGCGGCGACGGCAGCGCGGTGGGGGCCCGGCGTCTCGGTGCCCGGTGTGGGGCTGCCTGGCGCCGCCGCGGCCTCACCGCTTTCCGCCTGACGGCGCAGGTCCGCGACCTCGCGGAGCCAGGGCTCCGCATCCCGCAGCGCCGCGAGCACCTCGGCATGCTCCGGCGGCTTCCTCTGCGCGGCCATGCGATCGAGTCCCCGGACGCCTCAGAGCTCGTCGAGCGAGGCGCCCGCCTCGGCTGCGACGGCGGCGGTCTGCGAGCCGAAGTGCGCCGGAAGCGTGCCCTCCCACGCGGCGGAGAGCTCGGAGAGCGGGGCGGTGAACAGGCCCTGGACCTCGAACTCGCCGGAGCCGGTGTCCGTGACCCCGATGCGCGCGTGCGGCAGCCGCTGTGCCGCGAGCATCTGTTGGAAGCGGGGCTCCTCGCCGCGCGGCACGGAGACGACGACGCGGCCGGCGGACTCGGAGAAGAGCCACACGAACGAGTCCTCGCCCTCGGGGAGCACGATCCGAACGCCGCACTCGCCGGCGATCGCCGCCTCGACGAGCGTCTGCGCAAGGCCGCCCTCGGAGACATCGTGCGCCGAGGTGACGAGGCCGTCGCGCGAGCATGCGCCCATGATGCGGGCGAGGGTGGCCTCCCACTCGAGGTCGACCTCAGGGGGGACGCCGCCGAGGTGGTCGTGGGCGACCTGCGCCCAGATGGAGCCGTCGAACTCGTCGCGCACCTCGCCGATCACGTAGATGAGCTCGCCCGGGGTATCGCCGAAGCCGGTGGGGTTGCGGCGCGAGACGTCGTCGAGCACGCCGAGCACGCCGACCACCGGGGTCGGGAGGATCGCCTGGTCGCGAGTCTGGTTGTAGAACGAGACGTTGCCGCCGGTCACCGGGATGCCGAGCTGCGCGCAGCCGTCCGCGAGACCGCGCACGGCCTGCTGGAACTGCCACATGACGGCAGGGTCCTCCGGCGAACCGAAGTTGAGGCAGTTGGTGACGGCGATGGGCTCGGCACCCGTGACGGCAACGTTCCGGTGCGCCTCCGCCAGCGCCAGCTGCGCGCCGCGGTACGGATCGAGCTGCGTGTAGCGGCCCGAGGTGTCGGTGGAGATCGCCACGCCGCGGCCGGTCTCCTCGTCGATGCGGATCACGCCGCCGTCCGCGTGCTCCGCGGCGATGGTGTTGCCGCGGACGTAGCGGTCGTACTGCTCGGTGATGAAGCGGCGGGAGCACAGCGCCGGGGAGGCGAGCATCTCGAGCAGCGTGGAGCGCAGCTCGTCCCCGCTCGCCGGGCGCGCGAGGCCCGCGGTGGTGTTCGCCTGCAGCTCGTCCTGCCATTCGGGGCGCGCGAGCGGGCGGTCGTAGACCGGGCCCTCGTGGGCGACGGTCTTCGGCGGGACGTCGACGACGACCTCGCCCTTGTGCTCGATGACGAGCCGGCCGGTCTCGGTGACCTCGCCGATGTCGGTGGCAAGTACGTCCCACTTGCGGCACACCTCGAAGAACGCCTCGACGTTCTCGGGGGCGACCACGGCGCACATGCGCTCCTGCGATTCGGAAGAGAGGATCTCCGCGGCGGACATCCCCTCCGCGCGGCACGCGACGTTGTCGAGGACGACCCGCATGCCGCCGTCGCCGGCCGCCGCGAGCTCGCTCGTGGCACACGAGAGACCGGCGCCGCCGAGGTCCTGGATGCCCACGACGAGCTCGTCACGGTAGAGGTCGAGGCAACACTCGATGAGCACCTTCTCCGCGAACGGGTCGCCGACCTGCACGCTGGGGAGTTTGCGGGGGGCGCCCTCGGTCTCGTCGAAGGTCTCGGAAGCGAGCACGGAGACGCCGCCGATGCCGTCGAGCCCGGTGCGGGCGCCGAAGAGGATGATCCGGTTGCCGGCGCCCGACGCGAAGGCGAGGTGGAGATCCTCCTCGCGCAGCGCGCCGACACACAGCGCATTGACGAGCGGGTTGCCCTGGTACGAGGCATCGAACACAGTCTCGCCGCCGATGTTCGGCAGGCCGAGGGAGTTGCCGTAGCCGCCGACACCGGCGACCACGCCGCCGACGACGCGCTGGGTATCGGGGTGGTCGATCGCGCCGAAGCGCAGCTGGTCCATGACCGCCACGGGCCGCGCGCCCATCGCCATGATGTCGCGGACGATACCGCCGACGCCTGTAGCGGCGCCCTGGTACGGCTCGATGTAGCTCGGGTGGTTGTGGGATTCCACCTTGAAGGTGACCGCCCAGCCGTCGCCGATGGAGACGACGCCGGCGTTCTCCCCGATGCCGGCGAGCAACCGCTCGCGCATCTCATCGGTGGTGGTTTCGCCGAAGTAGCGCAGGTGCGCCTTCGACGACTTGTAGGAGCAGTGCTCCGACCACATGACCGAGTACATGGCGAGCTCCGCGTCCGTAGGCCTGCGGCCCAGGATCTCGCGGATGCGCTGGTACTCGTCTTCCTTGAGGCCGAGCTCGGCCCAGGGCTGTTCGAGCTCAGGGCTGGCGGCGGCGCTGGCGGTGCTATCGATCGAGTCGCTCACGTCCACAAGCTTAGACGTTCGCTTCCCTAGTCCTGCAGGACGTCGAACCTGAGCCCGCCCTCGCGGACTCTGTCCAGGAGGGCGTCGCCCATCGCGAGCGCGGGGGTCTGCTGCCCGGACACGTCCGGGTTCTCGTCGAACGCGAGACACATGGCGGCCTCGGCGATCATCATCGACGTCTCCGAGTAGCCGGGATCGCCCCCGGACACGGTGGTGACCACCGTGCGCCCGCCGCCCTGCGCGAGGAGCGTGAGGTTGAACGAGGAGCGCGCCCGGCGCAGCACGTCCGGGCCCTCCGCGCCGCGCTGGACCCGGGCCTTGTCGACGTCGCTCGGGCCCTCGTGATGGTGCACACCAGAGCGCTCTCGGCGGTGGCGCTGGAAGGAGTTGCGTGCGGAGTCGAGCGCGCCGAGGAGCATCGGGACCTGCGAGGCCGCGAAGATCGAGCCGACCGCCGCCATGCCCGTCGCGACGGTGGCGAAGTGGTCGACGGCGGCGTAGTTCGAGAACGAGAAATCCGGGCCGTAGGTGTCGAGGTGGGACGCCGTACGGGTCACGACCCTCGGGTCCATCGTGGGCAGCGGCACGAGCCAGCGGCGCAGCACCTCGTCGTAGTGCGGAAGGCCCCGCACGTAGCGGACGCGCCGTCCGAGTGGCGCCCCCTCGAGATGACGGCGCCGTTCCGCGGCATCCCTGGCCTCGCGGGCCCTGCGGTACTGGCCGAATGCGCTGTCGATGGTCCCCTGCGAGAAGCGCGCGTCGACGCTGAGCGCCGCCGTGACCGCGATGCCCACGCCCTCGGGGACGTGCTGCATCGTGTAGTAGACGCCGAGGTCGGCGGGGACGGATTCGAAGCCGCAGGCGTGGACGAGCCGGGCGCCCGTCGACTCCGCGAGCGCATTCTGTTCGAGGAAGACACGGTCGACGAACTCGGTCTCCCCACACAGGTCGACGTAGTCGGTCCCATGGGCGGCGCACAGCGAGACGAGCACGCCACCGCGCTCGAGGTACGGGCCGATCGTGGAGATGATCACGCGAGCGCGTGGGGCGATCTCCGCGACCCGCTCCGGATCCATGACATCGGCGACGAGCAGCTCGGGCGGCGCCGCCTTGGGCGCGGCCCGGCGCAGCCTCTCGGCTGCCGTCTCGAGATCTGCCCGGGTCTGCGCGGCGATGGCCCACCGCGCCTCGGCCGGGAGATGTCCGGAGAGGTAGTTGACGACGAGCGATCCGGTGAAGCCGGTGGCGCCGAACACGACGATGTCGAAGTCCCGCCCGGCGTTGCGCTGGCGGCTGGGCGTCTCCTTGCTCATCTGCTCGATCACCTGCTCCTACCGGCCCGCGGGCCTCCTAGACCCCGACCGCCGCGTCGAGGGCGGAGAGGAAGAGGCCGAGTCCGTCGGTGCTCGGCCCCGTGAGGGGGTCGATGGCGTGCTCGGGGTGCGGCATGAGCCCGACAACGCGGCCGTCGGCGGAGCTGATCCCGGCGATGTCGTTGCTCGAGCCGTTCGAGGCGCCGGCCGCGTAGCGGAACACGACGCGGCCCGAGTCCTCGAGCTCGGCGAGGGTCGCGGCGTCGGCTACGTAGCGCCCCTCCCCCGATTTGAGGGGCACGAGGATCTCGGCACGAGAGTCGAAGCGCGAGCTCCAGGCTGTCGAGGTGTTCTCGACGCGCAGCCACTCGTCTCGGCAGACGAAGTGCATCCGCTCGTTCCTGGCCAGCGCGCCGGGGAGGAGACCGGCCTCGCAGAGGATCTGGAAACCGTTGCAGATGCCCAGCACGGGCATCCCGCCGCGCGCGGACTCCACGACCGTGCCCATCACGGGCGCCATCGCAGCGATCGCTCCGCAGCGCAGGTAGTCCCCGTAGGAGAAGCCGCCGGGAACCACCACGGCATCGACGCCCTTGATATCGGCATCGGCGTGCCACAGCGGGACGGCCTGGGCACCGGCGCGCACGACGGCGCGGGCCGCATCGGCATCGTCGAGGGTCCCGGGGAAGGTGATGACCCCGATCCGGGCGCTCACTTCGCGGCCTCGGCGTGGGTCTCGGCGCCCTCGGGGCGCACGACCTTCCAGTCCTCGATCACGGTGTTGGCGAGGAGACCCTCGGCGATCTCGGCGAGCTCGGAGTCCGAGATGGAGTCGTCGACCTCGAGCTCGAACCGCTTGCCCTGGCGGACATCGGAGATTCCGGCGTGCCCGAGGCGCCCGAGGGCGCGGTGGATGGCCTGGCCCTGGGGATCCAGGATCTCCGGCTTCGGCATTACTTCGACTACGACGCGGGCCATCGACACTCCTCGTGAGGTACGGCGGGAATATGGAGGGTCTGGATCCCGGGTGCGGCACGGCCGCGCGCGGAGGCCGGATTCCCTCCGGTGCTCGGCTTCCGAGTCTAGCCGCTGGCGAGTGGCTACCGGCGAGAGGCCGAGGTGGCGGCTGCGTCCACAACGTCCGCGCTCTTGGCGACCTGTGCCGCATCGCCCACTGCGCGATCGTCCGCTGCCGAGTCGTTGCCCTTACCGTCGCCGTCGTCCGCGCGGTAGGGCTCGTAATGAGTCGGCTTGGCCCCGTGGCCGGAGATGGCCGTGTCGATGGCCTCGAAGAGCGCCGCGCGGGGGTTCGGCCGCTGGAGATGCTTGGCGGCGATGTTGAGGCGGACGAGCCCGCCGACGCCGGCGATGCGTCCGGCAGCAGCGACCATCGCGCGGCACCACAGCGCGTCGGCGACGAATCCCTCGCCGAGCGAGAGCATGCGCCCGCGCGCGAATCCTCCCGTCGCGAGGTCGTGGATGCCGGAGATGTCCGCGCACATCGAGAAGCCCGCGGCGGGCAGCGCCTCCATCGCTCCGGGAGAGGCAACCCAGCGGGGCGGC
>NZ_DAINST010000017.1:0-25270 GCF_036741115.1 Dietzia sp. | reverse complement strand
CGGGGCGGCGCGAACATCGTCGAATCGAGGTCGATATCGGCCATGAGCCTCTTCGCCGCGGAGAGCCGGACGAAGGCCTCCGAACGGCTGATGGTCTTGAACTCCGCGCGGCGGCGCTTGGTCGCCGCCTCGTCGTACCCGCTGAGCACCAGGGCGTCCCCGGCATCGCGGCGGGAGCGGATCCAGGCCTGTGTCTCGGCATCATCGGCCAGCCGGTATTTCTCCCCGCGCCGCGGCGATACGAGCAAAGACAGCGGGACGCCGCGACGGTCGAGATCCCCGACGAGTTCCTCGCAGTTCTCGAGGTGCTTATCGCGGATGCCGGACAGCGAGACGATCAGGCGGGCACTCATGCCGGGAGTTTCTCAGGATGAGTTGACGAACAGGTGACGCCGAGGTGTCCCGCCGGGGAATGCCTAGCCCTATTGCCCCGTATTAGTCGCGGATCCCCACGGTCCACAGCACCCAGGCGAGCTCGAGCGCCGCCTGTTTCCACGCCTCGTAGCGGCCGGAGACGCCGCCGTGCCCGGCGTCCATCTCACACTGCAGCAGAACGCCGCGCTCGGGATCGTTCGCTGTCGGCGAGAGATCGCGGAGTTTCGCCACCCACTTCGCCGGCTCCACGTAGAGCACGCGGGTGTCGTTGAGCGAGGTGACCACGAGCATCGCCGGGTAGTCCTTCGACTCGACATTGTCGTAGGGCGCATAGGAAGCCATGTAGTCGTAGACCTCGGGATCGGCGAGGGGGTTACCCCACTCGTCCCACTCGATCACGGTGAGCGGAAGTTCGGGCATGAGGATCGACGTGAGCGGGTCGACGAACGGCACCGAGGCGAGAATCCCGCGGAACTTCTCCGGGGCCATGTTCGCCACGGCGCCCATGAGCAGCCCGCCTGCGCTGCCGCCCTCGGCGACGAGCGTCTCGGTCCTCGACACCCCGAGTTCCACGAGCCTGTCGGCGCACGCGATGAAGTCGGTGAAGGTATTCACCTTGTGCAGAATCTTGCCGTCGTCGTACCAGGTGCGACCCATTTCGCCGCCGCCGCGCACGTGTGCGACTGCGTAGACGAGGCCGCGGTCCATGAGCGAGAGCCGACCGACCGAGAAGTACGGGTCCATGCTCGCTTCGTAGCTGCCGTAGCCGTAGAGCAGCGTCGGCGCGGGCTCTCCGGCCTCGATGCGGGCGGCGGTGTCCACGCTCATCACGAGCGAGAGCGGCACGCGGACGCCGTCCGCGGCCTCCGCCCACTCCATCCGCTGCACGTACCGGGACGGGTCGAAATCGCCGAGCACCTCCTGTTCGCGCAGGAGCGTCATCGCGCCGGTGGCGATGTCCATGTCGTAGACCCGCCCGGGAGTCACGTACGAGCCGTAGCCGAGGCGTAGGACGGGGGTCACGTACTCGCCGTTGGCCCCGAGGCCGGAAGTGAAGAGCTCCTCCGGGAAATCGAGGGGCTCGAACTCCCCCAGCTCACCGGCGCGCGCGTCCTCGGCCGTCGTCGCAGGCACTCCGCCGGCGTCTTGGATCCGGGCCAGCGCCACGCGGGGAAGCGCGTTCTCCCGGTAGGACAGCACGAGCGCCGTCAGGAAGCAGTCCACGCCCTCGACCCGCACGCCGTCGCGGTGCGGCACGAGCTCGGCGAGCGAGTCCCAGTCCTCGACCGGCGCGACGGGCCCGTGGGCCACGAGGAAATTGGGCCCACCGGCGTTGTGGGTGAGCACGAGGCGGTCCTCCCCGCCCCACTGCGCGTGCTCGAGGTCGTACTCGATGCCGGTCTCTCGCGGGCGGACGCACCAGAACTCGCCGGTGGGATCGTCGGCGTCGAGGAGCCACGACTCGGTGGTGATCTTCGAGCCGAGGAGGATCTGCAGGTATCGCTCCGAGCGGGTCATCCCGAAGCCGACCCAGTACGACTCGTTCGGCTCGTGGAAGATCTTGACGTCGGAGGCCGGGTCGGTGCCGAGCTCGTGGCGCCACACGGTGTCGGGGCGCCACGACTCGTCGACGGTGATGTAGAAGACGTACTTGTCGTCGCGCGAGAACGTGACCCCCGGGGCGATACCGCGGATCTCCTCGGCCGGAGCCGTGACGGAATCGGCGAGTGCGCGGAAGCGGAGCGTGTAGCGCTCGTCGCCGACCACGTCGATCGAGTACGCGAGGAGGTCCTCGCCGAAGTTCGTGGCGAAGGCGCCCATGGAGAAGAACTCGTGGCCCTCTGCCTCGAGGTTGCCGTCGAAGAGCAGCTCCTCGCCGGGGAGCTCCTCGCTGCCCTCGACAGCCGGAGGCGCCCAGCCCTCCGGGTCGAGTGGGGCATCGACGAAGCGCTGCTCGACGGGAAGGCGGCAGTGCCGGCCGTAGGACTTGCCCTCCTCGGTGCGCGAGAAGTACCACCAGCTCCCCGAGCGATTGGGGACGGACATGTCCGTCTCCTTGATCCGCGAGCGGATCTCGCCGTACACGCGATCGCGCAGCGGTTCCACGGGCGCGAGCACGTGATCGGTGTACGCGTTCTCAGCCTCGAGGTAGGCGCGCGTTTCGGACGACTCCGGATCGCGCATCCACTCGTAGTCGTCGACGAACTCGCGGCCGTGGTGCGGCCCGCGCACAACCGGGACCTTCGCGGCGACCGGCGGGGTGGTCCGCGGTGCGGTCGCGGCGCCTGCGGGCTCGTTCGCGTCGTCTGCGGAGTGGTCGGCGGGCGTGCTCACGAAAAGTCCTCCTGTGGGTGGTGTCGCGGTTGGTGCTCGGGCGACCGCGCGGCTCGGCCTCTTCGGGTATGACGGCGTACGTCGCGAGTCCCCCGCGCGCCGGGCGGTTCGCGTCGGCGTCTTCTAATCCGTGCCGGGCCAGTCGGCGAAGGAGCGCTGCGAGATCCGCTCGTACGCCTCGATGTATCGCTCGCGGGTCCGCCAGGCCACGGCCTCGGGGAGCGCGGGCGGCGCGGTATCCGAGGCGCGGTCCCATCCGGACTCGGGGCCCGTGAGCCAGTTGCGGACGATCTGCTTGTCGAAGCTGGGCTGCACCTCCCCCTCCTTCCACGTGTCCGCAGGCCAGTAGCGCGAGGAATCCGGAGTGAGTACCTCGTCGGCGAGGACGAGGCGGCCGTCGGCGGCGACGCCGAACTCGAACTTCGTGTCCGCGAGGATGATCCCCCGCTCGGCGGCGAGCGCTGCGGCGCGCGAGTAGATGTCGAGAGTCGCATCACGCAGGCGCGCGGCGAGCTCCGGCCCGACGATCTCGACGAGACGCTCGAAAGAGATGTTCTCGTCGTGCTCGCCCTGCTCCGCCTTGGTGGCGGGAGTGAAGATCGGCCCGGGAAGGCGGCTCGCCTCGACGAGTCCCTCCGGCAGGGCGATCCCGCACACCGTACCGGAGAGCTCGTACTCGGCGAGACCGGAGCCGGTGAGGTAGCCGCGCGCCACGCACTCCGCCGGCGCCATCTCGAGGGTGTCGACGACCATCGCCCGGCCGAGGACCTCCTCGGGGATGCGGGGATCGTCCGCGGGACCCGCGAGGTGGTTGTCGACCCCGAGGGCCTCGAAAAAGAAGAAGCTCATCGCAGTGAGTACGCGGCCCTTCCCCGGGATCGGGGTCGAGAGGATGTGGTCGTACGCCGAGATCCGGTCGGTCGCCACGAGCAGCATCGTGGAGTCGTCGATGGCGTAGAGCTCGCGCACCTTACCGCCGCCGAGGTGCGTGTAGTCAGAGAGTTGGGGACGCATACGGGCAAGGGTACGCAGTCCGTCCGGCGTCATAGTTGCGGGAGCTACCGATCTGCGTGCGAGAGGTGCGCAGCACTTGGTGCCCACCGCCGCGGGCGCGAGCCGCTACGAGGCGGCGGGCGCGAGCACCGAGTCCAACCACGCGTCCAGCGCGGCGTAGGCCTCCGCCTCGGCGAGGTCGTTGAACAGCTCGTGGAGGCCGCCGGCCACCTCGGTGAGCACCACGAGCGGCGCCTCCCCGCGCTCCTCGCGCACCCACGCGGAGCGTGAGGCGAACTCGCGGGAACCTGCGAGCGAGGCGATGGGGTCCTCGGCGCCGTGGACGATGTGCGTCGGCGTGTCGAGGGCCCCGGACTGCTCGCGGGTGCGGCGGCCGAGCGCGAGCATCGACGTACCCGTAAGCGCGGGGACCCAGCGGTGCGCGACGAGCGGGTCCGACTCGTAGTCGGCGACGTAATCGGGGACGCGGGAGATCCCCGCTGGGTCTAGCTTCTCTGCGGGCGCCGCGGGCGCGATCGCGGCGAGTGCGCCGCCGAGCCTCTCGACGGCCGCCGGCACCCCGTTCCCGACCCGCAGCGCCGGGGAGGACAAGAAGATCGAGTCCGCGAGACCGGGGACGCGGAGTGCCGTCGCAGCCGCGAGGAGCCCGCCCATCGAGTGCCCGAACAGGAGCAGAGGGAGGCCGCGCTCGTGGGCGTCGGCGGCGAGTCCGAGCGCCGCCTCGTGGACCACGGCGACCAGCTCCGCGCAGTCCACGACAGCCCGGCGTCCCGGCGAGCGGCCGTGCCCCGGCAGGTCGAGCGCGTAGACGGAGACACCGCGGGATACGAGGTGGGCGATCTGGCGCGCGTAGCGACCGTGGTGCTCGCCGTAGCCGTGGACGAGGAGCAGCTCCGCTCTGGGCGCGCCCTCGGCCGCGGAGTGGCGCCCGCGGAAATGGCGCCCGAAGAGACCGCCCACGCGGCTGCCCGCGGCGCTGGGGACCCAGGGCTCGGAGTCGAGGTCGAGGGATTCGATGCTCGGGAGTGTCGCCATGGGGCCACAGTAGCGGCCCGGCGGGGAATCCACTCGCTCCTATCACTGCACTCTCAGCGACTAATCGGTGGGACTGCCAGGATCGATCGATAGCGTCGCCGCCGTGAATGTCCTCGCCACCCAATCGACTACCCCGGGATTTCTGCTCACAGGGGGTGCGACGATGCTCGTCGTCACTGCCACGGTGCTCGTGGTTGCGGTCGTCCTCGTCCCCCGACTGCGCCCCACGCTCGGTCTCGTCTCCGCGGTGCTCGCGCTCCTCGGCGCACTGCTCATGAGCTTTACGCGGCAGTCCACGACGCTCGGCGATCCCGTATTCCGCGGCACCACCGTGTGGTGGTCGATCGGGCTCGCGCTGCTGTCGTCGACGTGGTGGTGGATCGGCACGTCGAAGGCGGCGGCGAAGCGTAGCCGGCGCGCGACGGTGGTGAGTGCGGGCGCGGCGACGCGCAGCGGCGAGGTCGTGCGCAGCGGCGCCGGCGCGCGGAGTGGCGCGGCCCCGGCGGCAGGCGCCGCAATGGGGAACGCCGCGGTGGGGAACGCAGCGCTCGGCTCGCCCACCGTAGGAGGCGGCCTCCCCCTGGATGACGGCGAACGGCGCGGCACCCGCTCGCGGATCCGGCCCGCCGAGATCGCGCTCGTCGCGTTCGGCGCCGTGACCGTCCTCGTCGCCGTCGGCACGTTCCTCGTGGCCTCGGGGCTGTACCCGATGGGCGTGGGCGCCGAGGCCTAGCCGGCCGGCGCCGGAGCCGCGGGCCTTAGAGGATGTCGCCCGGCGTGTACATCGCGGCCTCGGGGTAGGCCTCGACGAGATCGGCGACGCGCGCGACGACCGCGTCTGTCTGCGCCCCGGCGGCGCCGATAAAGGCGGCCTTGTCCGCGAGCGCCTCCTCGAGCTGGGCACGGTCGAGCGGCAGGCGCGGATCCGCGGCGAGCCGCTCGACGAGATCGGGCTCGCTGCCTTCCTCGCGCATGGCCAGCGCCACGGCCACGGCATTCTCCTTGATCGCCTCGTGCGCGGTCTCGCGGCCAACGCCCGCGCGGACCGCGGCCATGAGCACCTTGGTCGTGGCAAGGAACGGGAGGTAGCGCTGGAGCTCCTTCTCGATCACCGCGGGGTAGGCGCCGAGTTCGTCGAGGACGGTGAGGAACGTCTCGAACTGTCCGTCCACCGTGAAGAACGCGTCGGGCAGAGCGACGCGGCGGACCACGGAGCAGAATACGTCGCCCTCGTTCCACTGCGCGCCAGCGAGCTCGGAGACCATCGACTGGTAGCCGCGGAGCACGACCTGCATGCCGTTGATTCGCTCGCACGAGCGTGCGTTCATCTTGTGGGGCATCGCAGAGGAGCCGACCTGGCCGGGCTTGAACCCCTCGGTCATCGTCTCGTTGCCGGCCATGAGCCGCATGGTGTGCGCCCACGAGGACGCGGCGGCGCCGAGTTGCACGAGCCCGCCGACCACCTCGTGGTCCACGGAGCGCGGGTACACCTGGCCGACCGAGTCGAAGACCTGCTCGAAACCGAGGTGGCGCGCGATGCGCACCTCGAGGTCCGTGAGCTTCGCCTCGTCCCCGCCGAAGAGGTCGAGCATGTCCTGCGCCGTGCCCATCGGCCCCTTGATCCCGCGCAGCGGCAACGCGTCGGCAGTCGAGCGGACGCGGCGCAGCCCCACGAGGAGCTCCTCCGCTGCCGAGGCGAAGCGCTTGCCCAGCGTCGTGGCCTGCGCGGCGACGTTGTGGGAACGCCCGGCCATGACGATGTCGCGGTAGGCGACGGCGCGCTCGGCGAGGCGGCGTGCGGCGGCGACACCGCGGCCGTGGACGAGCTCGAGCGACTGCCGCACCTGGAGCTGCTCTACGTTCTCGGTGAGGTCCCGGCTGGTCATCCCCTTGTGGATGTCCTCGTGCCCGGCCAGCGCGTTGAACTCCTCGATCCGCGCCTTGACGTCGTGGCGGGTGACGAGCTCCCGGCGCGCGATCGACGCGAGGTCGATCGTGTCGACCGCGGCCTCGTAGTCGGCGATCACGGACTGGTCGATGTCCAGCCCCAGTTCCGCCTGGGCACGCATGACGGCGATCCACAGGCGCCGCTCGAGGCGGATCTTGTTCTCCGGCGACCAGATACTCGCCATCTCCGCGCTCGCGTAGCGGCCTGCGAGCACGTTGGCGATTGAGGGCTTCTGGTCGGCGGCGGGGGCAGTGGCTGTGTGGTCGTTGGCGCTGGAAGTCACGCCGTCGATTATTCCCCACGAGCGCCCGCCACAGCCCCTCCCCCTGTGGAATCGGCTAGGCCCGGGACTCCTCGGCCCTCTGCTTGCGCAGCAGGAAGCGCTGGATCTTGCCCGAGGGGGTCTTCGGCAGATCCTCGACGAAGTGGATGGAGCGCGGGTACGCGTGCGCGGCGAACCCGGTCTTGACCAGCTGCTGCAGCTCCTCGGACATCGCCGCTGCGGCCTCCTCGTCCGCCGGGACTCCGCCGCGGAGCACGACGAACGCCTCGAGGACCTCCCCGCGGAGCTCGTCGGGCGCGCCGACCACGGCGGACTCGACCACCTCCGGGTGTCCGGACAGCACGGATTCGACGTCGAACGGGCCGATCCGGTAGCCGGCCATAATGATCACGTCGTCGTCACGGCTGGCGAAAAAGTAGGAGTCCTCCGCGGTCCGCCTGCCCGCGTCGCCCGTGTAATACCAGCGACCGTCCTCCGAGTAGCGCTCGGCGGTCTTCTCCGGTGCGTCGAGGTAGCCGCCGAACCACTTGAGCCCGCTCTCGGGCGAGTCGATGGCGACAGGCCCCATCGGCGTCATACCGTCTTCGTCGAACTCGGCGAGGGGCTCGTCGGCGAGGGAATCGAGCACCGCGCACTCCCAGCCCGGCAGGGGTTGCCCCATGGAGCCCTGCTCCATGGGTCGGGCGAATCCCGGGTGCCACGCATTGACGATGAACATCCCGTGCTCCGTCTGCCCGTAATGGTCACGGACCTCGGTGCCAAAGAACCTCTCGCTCCACTCCCCGATCTCCGGGGTGAGCGGCTCGCCGGCCGAAGAGGCGCAGCGGAGGCGGACAGGGCCGGGTCCGGCGTCCGGGCCGGTGTGCGCGCGAAGCGTGCGGTAGACCGTCGGCGCGGCGGCGAAGTTCGTGACCCCGAGCTTCTCGAACACCCTGACTGCCAGCGGCGGCGAGTACTTCGCCTCGAGGAGGATGTTGGGCACGCCGATCGCCATCGGCCCCATGAGCCCGTAGTACAGGCCGTACGCCCAGCCAGGATCCGCGGCGTTCCAGAAGACGTCGTCTGCCGCGACGTCGAGGCCGATCTCCATGTACGAGTGGAACGAAGCGAGGGCACGCGTGGGGATCACGACCCCTTTGGGCTTGCCGGTGGTGCCGGACGTGAAGAGGAGGGCCATCGTCGCCGCGCCGCCGCCGCGGAAGGACTCCGGGGCGAGCGCACCACCTGCGGCGGCTTCCGCCTCGGCGACGACGTCGCGCAGGAGCCGGTCCCCCTCGCGGAGTACCGAGTCCTCGACACCCTCCCCGGCGACGAGGATCGCAGGGGCGGCCGCGGAGCCGGCCGAGAGGCTCGCGCCGGAATCGCTCTCGATTTTCTCGCGCTGATCGGCGTCACACACGACGACCTTCGCCCGCGCGCCCGAGAGTCGCATCTCGATGGCGGGCCAGGCGAATGCGGTGAACAGCGGCAGGTAGACGGCGCCGAGGCGCCACGCGCCGAGCATCACCGCGAGGAGGTCGACGGACTTGCCCATGAGCGTGGCGACCGAGTCGCCCTCGCCGACCCCGAGACTCGCGAGCGCCGCCGCGACCGCCTCGCTCCGCGCGCGCAGCTCGCCGTACGTGACGTCGCGCGCCTCGAGTTCGCCGTCTGCGGCCTCGCGGACGGAGACGAAGGCGACGGCCTCCGGATCGTGGCGGTCACAGAGCAGCTCGGCGATACACGCGTCCGCGGTGTCGTACTCGGCGAGGAGCTCGGCGACGGACACCGCGGTTCGGTCCGGGGCTGCGTGGCGCGAGACCCGCGGGGTGGTGGGCTGTGTCTGCTGCTCTGTCTGCGGCATGGTGGCGCTCCTTGGGTACGGATGCGGTTACTGCAGCCGATTATGACGCAGATCACACGACGCTGGCGAGCGAATGTCGATTTCGGTTAGCCGCGATTTCCCGGATTTGCCCGGGCCCCAGCACCCTCGACCGTGAAAGCCACGCGGGGCAGGCCTGCGGGAGGCGCGGCCGCTACCGCGCGAAGTGCGCCGCGAGGCGATCGAGGGCGGCGGCGATGTCGCCGCCCGCCCCCGCAAAGCTGATCCGCACGGTTGATCCGCCGTCGCGGGAATCGAAGTCCACGCCGGGGGTGAGCGCCACGCCGGTCGCGTCGAGCACCTCCCGGCACCACGAAAGCGAATCGCTCGTGTATGCGGAGGCGTCGACGTACGCGTAGAAGGCACCGTCGGGCTCCGCCACGAGCGGCAGCCGCAGCTCGTCGAGCCGGCCAAGCACGAGGTCCCTGTTCGCCGCGTACCGCTCGACGTGCCCGTCGAGCTCACGCGCCGCCTCCGGGCCGAGCGCCTTGAGCGCCGCGAACTGTGAGTTCGCCGGCGCGCAGATATTGAGGTTCCCGAGAAGCGTGTCCACGGCCTCGGCGAGATCGTCCGGCACGAGCATCCAGCCGATCCGCCAGCCGGTCATCGAGAAATACTTCGAAAACGATCCGATCACCGCGGCGTTCCTGGAGAATTCCCAAGCACTCGCGCAGCGCCGGCCGAACGAGATCCCGTGGTAGATCTCGTCGGACACGAGCAGCGTGCCGTGCGCCTCGCACCAGGCGGCGATGTCGGCGAGCTCTCCCGCGTCGATGATCGCGCCCGACGGGTTCGCCGGAGAGGCGATGACGAGGCCGGCCGGGGGCGCGCCGGTCTCCGCCGTCAGACGCTCGAGGTCCGCGACGGACGGCTGGAAGCGCACGCGATCTGCCGGGTCGAACTCGGCGACCTCGCAGCCCAGCGCCGCGAGGGCGTTGCGGTAGGCCGGGTAGCCGGGCCGCGCGAGCGCGACCACGTCGCCGGGGTCGAAGGCGGCGAGGAAGAGGGCGGTGAATGCGCCGGAAGAGCCGGTGGTGATGACGACGGAGGCCGGGTCGACCTCGTAGCCGTACCTGTCGGTGTGGAGCGCGGCGACGCGGCGGCGCAGCTCCGGGATCCCTGGGGTCGGCGTGTAGCCGAGGATCTCCCGGTCGAGCATGTCACGAGCGGCGGCGAGGACCGGGCGGGGCGCGGGCGTCGAGGGCTGCCCCGCGGACAGCGAGAGCATGTCGCCATGGGACCCCTGCCGCCGGCTCGCCGCCGCGATGACCTCCATGACCCGGAATGGCTCCACCCGGGAGCGTTCGGAGCGGCGCGTGCGGCCGGGGTCGCCGGAGTCGCCTGGGCGGCCGGGGCCACCGACGCCGCCTGAGCCGACGGGGTCGCCGAGGCTGCCTGGCTCTTCGGGGCGCGAGGCGCCCTCCGCGGGTTCCCTCCGATCGGCCATCGCGAACGCTCCCCCGCTACGCGCCCGGCAGGGAGATGCGGCCCTCGACGGCTGCGAGCCCGATGTCGGTTCGGAAATGCCCGCCACGCATCTCGATGCCGTCGAGCAGGCGGTACGCCTCGTCGCGCGCGGCGGCGAGGTCCGTGCCCGTGCCCACGACCGAGAGCACGCGACCGCCCGCGCTCACGTAGCTCTTGCCGGCGGTGCCGGTGCCGGTGGCGGTGCCGGCGGCCATGCCTGCGTCCTCGCCCGCCGCGGTGCCCGCGTGGAGCACGCCGGGCCGGTCCGCCCCCGTGATCACGTCACCCTTGCGCGGGCTCGCAGGATAGTTCTCGGCGGCGAGCACGACTGTCACGGCGGCGCCGTCCTTCCAGCGCAGCGGCGGGAGCTCGGCGAGGGTGCCGCCGGCGGTCGCGGCGAGCGCCTCGCTCAGCGGGCTCTCGAGGAGCGCGAGCACGGCCTGTGTCTCGGGATCGCCGAACCGGCAGTTGAACTCGATGACGGCGGGGCCGTCCGAAGTCATGGCGAGGCCGGCATAGAGAAGGCCGGAGAACGGGACGTCGCGGACGACGAGCTCGCGGGCCACGGGCGCGACGACCTCGTCGACGATGGTCTGTACCGAGCCCTCGGGAAGCCACGGGAGCGGAGTGTAGGCACCCATGCCGCCGGTGTTGGGGCCGCGGTCGCCGTCGCCGACGCGCTTGTGGTCCTGCGCCGGCAGGAGCGGCACGACCTCCTCGCCGTCGACGAAGCAGAAGAGCGAGACCTCGGGCCCGTCGAGGAAGGATTCGAGGAGGACCGGGTGGCCGTCCTCGAGACACGTGAGCGCGTGGACGCGAGCCGCCTCCAGGTCGGGGGTGACGACGACGCCCTTGCCCGCCGCGAGTCCGTCGTCCTTGACGACGTAGGTCGGGCCGAATTCGGCGAGCGCGGCATCGAGCTGCCCTGCGGAGTCGACGATCCTCGCGTGGGCGGTGCGGACGCCGGCGGCGGCCATGACGTCCTTGGCGAAGGCCTTCGAACCCTCGATCTGCGCGGCCTCGGCGGACGGCCCGAAGACCGCGAAGCCGGCGTCGCGGAGGGCATCGGCGACGCCGGCGACGAGCGGGACCTCGGGGCCGATGACCACGAGATCGGCGCCGACCTCGCGGGCCAGCGCGACGACCGCGGAGGGCGCCGCAGCGTCGACCTCGTGGAGCGTGGCCACCGCGCCCATCCCGGCGTTGCCGGGGGCGACGTGGAGCTCGTGGTCTGAGCCCTCGCCGTGGAGCGCGGCGAGGATGGCGTGTTCGCGGGCACCGGAGCCGATCACAAGAATTCGCACGGTCCGAGACTATAGGAACGCGGAGGCGGATCGGGGGCCGGATCGGGCGACCCACAGGCGGCGCCTACTGGTGGCACCAGCGGACGGACACCCGGAGGCGAATGCCTGTTACAGCCAGTCGGTGAGATCCGAGAGCGCGCCGGCGGGGAACGGCGGCTGCGCGGCGACGAGCTCGCGGCCGCGCTCGGTGAGCAGGATCGGCGCCATGACCCGGTCGAGCTGATTGTCGAGAATGGTCCACACCTGGTCCATCGCGTCATCGGTGCCGAGGAAACCCAGGGCGCTGAGCATCGACATGCCCATGAGCGAGGACCACACCTCGAAGCGCTCGGCCTCTGCGAAATCGGTGCGCGCGATGCCCGAGGGAACGCCACGCTCGACATGGCGCAGCAGTGCGGCGGTGAGCTTGTCGAGCGACTCCTGGACGGTCTCGGAGTCTCCGCCGTTGTCGGTGATCATGCGGATCCACTTGGGCTCGTCGATCGCGAACTTGACGAAGGAGCGGCACGCGTTGCGAACATCCGCCCAGGCGGCGAGGCCGGCACGCTCGGACTCGGATTCGGGGGCGACGCCGGCATCGAGCACGAGGCTCGTGCGCATCCCCTCGGCCATCTCCTCGAGGCCACGGCTGGCGACGATGTCGACGAGCTCGGCGCGGTTGGCGAAATGGCGGTATGCGGCCGTGGCAGAAACACCGATCTCTGAGGCGATCTCGCGGAGCACGATCGCGCGCTCCCCGTCGTGGCGGGCGCGGCGGGTCGCCGAGGCGATGATCGCGCGGCGCAGGTCGCCGTGGTGGTAGGGCTTGCGAGACTCGGAGAGGGCAATCGAGCCGGAATCGGTGTTCTGCTGGGTGGCGGACACTGTCGGTCCTCCTTATTGGTGCCGGAATCGGTTTATTGGGTCTTGTGTGTGGCCCTCGCGAGCGGTCGCTGGACGGGGCCGGTACGTGGTGCGTGTCCTGTGGTGGAGATCTGCGTGGCGGAGATCGTGACGCCGGGTGGTGCCCACCTGTGGGCGTGACGGACCGCCTCCGGGGCGAGCAAGGTTCCGAACGGATCCACCGGGGCACTGATCTCCACGGTTCCGGTCGACACGGCACCTTCAGTGGTGCCCGCCTCCCGTGGTGCCGTGTGAGCAATGAGAACTACACGGCGCCGCCAACCGGGGACAATGCGGAAGCCGACGGGACAAGTGATCGCGATGAGGCGTGGCTCGGTATTCGACCGGGCGCGCTCGATCTCGATGCGCCCGCTCCGATCCACGGTCTACCCGCGAGAATCCCGTCTCTAATGACCTCTTCGCCGGATGCGTCCGTCACCCGGAAGTGCCGGTTGTCGGGCGCGCCATGTGAAGGTAATACAGATGATACGTCCCCAAAAGTGAGGAATGCACACCCGCGGGAACCGGGGGCATGTAGCAAAGCGGCATGTCAAATTCGGCCGGCAGGGCCGCTTCCCCGTGACCAATGCAAACCCTCAGCTCGGCCGCCGCTCGGCGGCGAACCCGGCCATGCCGGCGTGGCCCCGCTATGTGGCACTACGTCGGCGTAACGCCCGCCCGGCCGCGCGTACGCTCGTGGCATGGCATCGGTTTTCTCAAAAATCATTGACGGCGAGCTCCCCGGCCGCTTCGTGTGGTCCGACGAGACCTGTGTGGCGTTCCTCACAATCGCGCCCGTCGCCCCCGGGCATACCCTCGTGGTCCCGCGGGCGGAGGTCGACAAGTGGACGGATCTCCCCGCAGAAGAATTCGCGCACCTCATGTCCGTCGCCCAAATCATCGGCCGCGCGGTCGTCGCGGCTTTCGACGCGCCGCGCGCCGGGGAGCTCATCGCCGGCTTCGAGGTACCCCATACCCATGTCCACGTGTTCCCCGCGTGGGACATGGGCGGCTTCGATCTCTCGCGCGCGAACTCCGATGTCGCCGACGCGGAGATGGACTCCGCTGCAGCGGCCATCCGCGCCGCTCTCCGCGAAGCCGGCAACGGCGAGCACGTCGCGGAATAGCTCGATGCGGCCGCAGGAGCTCTACGCGGAAATAGGCGCCCTCCACGAGGAGATCGGAAAGCGGGTCGAGCGTCTCGCCTTCCTCCGGCTCGATGTCGACCTGTGGGATCCGGATGGGCTACGGGTCGACTCCGGCTCGCCGTGGTCGGCAGAGGAAACGCGAACGTCCCTCGAAGCGGATCTCCGCCGCACAGAGGAAGCGTTGTCCACAGCGCGCGCGGGACTGGAATCGGCGTGGTCCGCGCTGGGCAGGCTCTCGGCGGACTGACTTCCCGGTCCGCCCCGCCCGCCGGACGCGGCGGGGCGAACTGCCTGGAAAGGGGTGGAGCTGGAGAAGGGACTTGAACCCTCAACCGCCCGATTACAAGTCGGGTGCGCTACCAATTGCGCCACTCCAGCCGGTGCCGGTTAGTCTATCTGCCGAGCGAGCGTGAGCCTACATCGGAGCCGCGCCCGGGCACGCGTGTACGCACGCGCCCGATTCGCATCACACCACTACACACACGTTTCCTCGTCGAATCCCCGCGGCCTTCCCCGAACCCTCCCTCCGCCCCTCGTTCTCGCGGTCCTTGTGCTGCGAAGCGCCTCGCGAGGCGGGCATCGGCGCCGTCCGTGCGGGACAATCGGCAGCGAGATCAGCGAGGGAGGTCGGACCGGCGATGTCGGCACGAGTAGCACGCACGGAGCACGCGGGGCGCCCCAAGGGGGAGCGTGCGCAGCAGGCCAAGGACCTGCTCACGTCGACCCTGGACCCCATTACCCGGCCCCTCGCCCGGCTCGGCCTCCGCAAGTCCGCGATCGACCGCGCCGCAGAGCCGCCGCTGTCGCCGTGGGCCCCGATCGACCTCGACGACGACGCCGTGGTCACCCAGGTGCTCCAGCTCGCCCTCGACATCGCCGATGTGCTCCTGTCCTCCGGGGAGGGGGCCGCGGACACCGCGCTCCAGGCGCAGTCCGTCGCCGCATCGTTCGGCCTCCCCCATGCGACGGCGGAGGTCACTTTCACGTCGCTCACCATGGCTGTTGGCCGCCGCCCCGGCCGCCCGCCCGTCTCCGCCATCAAGGTCGTCCAGTACCGCACGATCGACCTCACGCGGATGATGCGCATCACGGCCCTCATCGACAGGATCATCCGCCGCGAGGTCACCCTCGAACGAGCGACCCAAGAAGTCGAGGAGATCAACAAGGCGCCGCATCCCTACGGGTTCAACCTCGCGATCACGGGCTGGTCGCTGCTCGCGGCCGGCGTCGTCACCCAGTTTGGCGGCCAGCCACTCTCGGCCGGGCTCGCCTTCGTGTCGGTCTTTCTCACCATGTGGGTCAACCGCCTCCTCTCGAACGCCGGGCTGCCGGTGTTCTTCCAGCAGTTCGTCGGCGGGTTCATCGCCGGCGGCGTGGCGCTCAGCGCCTATGAGATCCTGCAGGACACTTCTTTCGACGTGCGGCCCTCGCAGATCGTCGCGGCGGGAATCATCGTGCTCCTCGCCGGGCTCACGCTCGTCGGCGCCATCGAGGACGCGATAACCGGCTATCCGGTCACCTCTGCGGGTCGGATAGTCGAGACCATGATGCTCACCGGCGGGATCGTCGGCGGCATCGCCGCCGCCATGGCACTCATCGCGCGATTCGGCGTCGAGACGCCGCAGATCAACCCGACGATCTACGGGACGGCACCGTTCGTCGTCTCCTTCTTCGCCGCGGGTATCGGCGCCGCAGGCTTCGCCCTGGCCTCCTACGCAACGAAGAGCGCGATTCTCCTGAGCGGCGTGGTCGGAGCGATCTCGTACTCCGTCTACGCGTTGTCGACGGACCTCGACCTCGGCGCCATCGTCGGCTCCGGCCTCGCCGCCATGGTCGCAGGCCTCATCGGCGGCATCCTCGCCCGCCTCTTCGGCATTCCCACAGTGGTGGTCACGATCGCCGGCGTCGCGCCGCTGCTCCCCGGCCTGTCCCTGTATCGCGGGCTCGCCGGGCTCCTCTCCGACGATGCCAGCTCCGCGCTCCAGCAGCTCTTCCAGGCCGGCGGCACCGCGGTGGCGCTCGCCGCGGGCATCGTATTCGGTGAGTGGATCACCCGCGCGATGCGCAAGACGCAGGCGACGGACCTCTCGATCGGCTGATCCCACCCGAGCGGCTAGAATGACCCGAGACCGGCTGTCGATCGGACCACCTCGATAGGCCGAACGATCAGTCAAGACGCATCATGTCCGTGCAGGATTCCGGCACGGCAGGAGGGACCACCACCATGGCCACGAAGCCGAACGAGACCGTCGATCCGCTGCGCGACGACGACCTCGAGCCCGTCGCCGACGAGACCGCGCACCGCGCCCGCATCGTCGTCGCCGCCCACTCGGCGGATCCCGACCAGTGCACGATGCTGCTCAACATGCTCGGAATCGGCCCCGACTCCGCAGACCTCGTCGCGAGCGAGTCCGAGGAAAGCTAGGCGTCGCAGAAGACACAGGGGACGCGTCGGGCACAAAGGGCGTAGATCCCACCGGCCCGAACGCACCTAAACAGCGACTGCGCGGCGGCCGCCCGGTACTCCGGGCGGCCGCCGCTCGCGTCTCCCCACTGCGGACACCCACGTAGTCTGGTTCCGGACCCCGGATTCGCGCCGCTCGGCGCGGGCGGCGAGAGCCGGGAAGACTTCGGCGAGCAGGAGGCGGATGTGGCGGCGAGGGCGAAGAAGACGGATGCGGCGACGGTGACTACGGCGGTGGAGAAGGCAGCCGAGACGGATAAGTCGGCGCCTGCCGCGTCGAAGCGTGCAGCCAAGGACAGCGGGCAGCGGAAGAACGCTTTCGACGGCGCCACGAGGAGCCCTGCCCCCGATGCCCCGGTCGGCGACGCGGATTTCGTGGTCGTCGCCAACCGCCTCCCGGTCGACCTAGAGCGCAAGGCCGATGGCACCGAGGTCTGGAAACGCTCCCCCGGCGGCCTCGTCACGGCGCTCGAGTCCGTGCTGCAGGCGTCCTCCGGCGCGTGGGTCGGCTGGCCCGGCGTGGCCGACGCCCACCCGGATTCCTTCGTCGCCGGCGGCATCGAGCTGCACTCCGTCCCTCTGTCGGCCGAGGAAATCGAGCTCTACTACGAGGGCTTCTCTAACGGCACGCTGTGGCCGCTTTTCCACGATGTCGTCGTCCAGCCCGAGTACCACCGCCACTGGTGGGCGGCCTACGTCGAGGTCAACCGCCGCTTCGCGGAGGCAGCCGCCGCGGCGACCGCCGAGGACGGGATCGTCTGGGTGCAGGACTACCAGCTGCTCCTCGTCCCGAAGATGCTGCGGCAGATCCGCCCGGACCTCACCATCGGCTTCTTCCAGCACATCCCGTTCCCGCCGGTCGAGCTGTTCATGCAGCTCCCGTGGCGCACGGAGATCATCGACGGCATGCTCGGCGCCGATCTCGTCGGCTTCCACCTGCCCGGCGGCGTCGAGAATTTCCTCTACCTCTCTTCGCGCCTCGCCGGCTACGAGACCTCGCGGCGCAACATCGGCACACCTCGCAGGCGCAGCCGGTCGGGGGTCGTGCACGTCGGCTTCCGGGAGGTCAAGGTCGGGGCGTTCCCCATCTCCATCGCCTCAGGATCGATCTCGGAGCGCTCGCGCGGCCGCGAGGTGCGCCAGCGGGCCCGCGAGATCCGCCGCGAGCTCGGCAGTCCCAAGCTGCTCATGCTCGGCGTCGACCGACTCGACTACACCAAGGGCATCGACGTGCGGCTCCGCGCCCTCGAGGAGCTCATCTCGGAGGGTCGTATCGACCCCGGCGACGTCTCGTTCGTGCAGATCGCCACTCCGAGCCGCGAGCGCGTCGAGCAGTACCGCACGATGCGCGTGTCCATCGAGCACGGCGTCTCGCGGATCAACGGCATGTTCGGCACCATCGGGCACCCCATCGTCACGTACCTCCACCGCCCGATCCCGCAGTCCGAGCTGCTCGCCTTCTATGCCGCGGCGGACATCATGCTGGTCACGCCCATCCGCGACGGGATGAACCTCGTGGCGAAGGAATACGTCGCCGCCTCGACCGATGGCAAGGGCGCGCTCGTGCTCTCCGAGTTCACCGGCGCGGCGGCGGAGCTGCGCCAGGCGTACAAGTGCAACCCGCACGACCTCGACGGGGTCAAGGACGTGATCGAGCTCGCGGTCGACGACGAACCCGAGAAACGTCGCCGCCGCATGTCCGCGATGCGCCGCCAGGTCCTCACCCACGACGTGACCCGCTGGGCGCGCCTCTTCCTCACTGCCCTCGGCGGCGACGAGCTCGCCGATAAGCTATAGCGCGCGGACGCCGTCGCCGGGCGGGCTGTCCCTCCCCGCAACGGCGCCGGCCACGCTACAGCACCTCGACCTTCGAGACCTTCCACATCGGCTCGCCGCCGTCGTCGCCCGGCATCCGGTCCATCGAGACCTTGAGCCGCGTCGCGGAGTTCTGCGCTTCCGGCTGGTCCTTCGTGGACACCATGCGGTTGAGCATCACCACCACCACGACGTGATCGGGGTCAGGGTGCTCCGAGACGCCCACGGCCGCTACGGTCGCGTACGAATTCGCCTCTACGGACTTGGCTAGCTCGCTCACCTTCGGCCTCGTGGTCTCGCGGAACTCCTTCTCGGCATCGCCGGTGAGGCTCCCCTCGACCTGCCCGAGTTGCTCGTCCACCTTGTCGTAGTCGTAGGTGAACATCTGCGTGACGATCTGACGCGCCTTGTCGGAGGCCTCCTGCGGCGCATCGGTCTCCCGCTGCTCGGCCTTCGCGTCGCCGACCTGCCCCGCGTAGGCCACCCAGCCGACTACCCCGCCGACGGTGAGCAGCGCCGCAATGACGAACAGGATCGCCGCGAGGGTGGAGTTTCCTTCGCGCCGCGGAGCGGTTCGGGACGTGGTTCCGGCTTTGCCCGCCTTCGCTGCCGTGCCCTTCGCCTTGTCGGCCTTATTCGCACTCTTCCCTCCGGGACCGGATGACGGCGGAGTTCCTTCTCCCCCGGCCTTAGCCTTCCCGGCCGAGTCGCGTGCGGACTTGCCGCTTTCCTTGTCCTCGGGGCCTGCACTACCGATGCTCGCCGCAGCACTCGCGGCGCCCTCACCGTCCTCCTTATCCGCGGCGACAGAGCCATCTGTGGCGTCGGCTTCGGCGTCGTCTGATTCCCCGGCGTCGTCCGCCACCAGTCCGAGCCCGCTCGCGCGCACGGCATCGAGCGCCTCGGCCCTCGCGCGATCCGCCTTGTCCTGAGCGCGCTTGGCCTTCCTGGCGGCACGCTCCGCCCGGCGCAGGCTGCGGGAGTCACCGCCGGCCTTGCCCTCAGTCGCGGAACCTGCAGGGGCAACTCCTGCGGAGTCGGCCGCCGGCTCGGCGTGATCGGAGGCCACCGCGTCCTTGGCGTCGCCTTTCGCCGTCGAGCTTGCGGCCCTGGCCGATTTCGCGGAGCCCGCCGACTTCGCGGCATCATCGGCCTTCGCGACTTCCGCGTCCTCGGCGGAATCCGCCGCGCGCTTCTTCTCGTCTTCGCTCATGGGATGAAGTTCACCCCCGTGACCTTGAGGTCTCCGTCGTCATTCGGGGTGACGGTCACCCGCACCCGATACGTGTGCTTCTCGCCGTCGCCGCTCGATGGCGCGGCGGCCTTCTCAGAGCTCGGGGCCGCCGAGCTTGACGCAGGGGCCTTCTTCGACGTTGACGGTGCCGCGCTCTTGTCGCCCGCCTTCGCCGCATCGCCCGGCTGGTTCTGGATCTGCTGGTCTACTGCCATCACCACGTTGTACTGGGTCTTCCCCTGGTCATCGGTGGACTCGTTCTCGAGGCCCGAGGCCACGACCGAGCCCTCGGCGACGATCTTGTTGAGTTCGACGATGCTCTCGTAGGAGTCCGTGCGCGGGCTGAACTGGCTGGCGAAATCCCCGTCGATATCGGCCTCGATGGCCGCGACGTCGTCCTTGACGGTGTCCTGGCGGATGGTCATGAGTTTGGTCATCACCTTGTCCGCGAAGTCCACCGCGTTCTGCTGCTGCTCGTACGTGCTCGCGCGGGAGGAGCGGATATCGCTCGCCTTATTGTGCTCGTTGATCGCAAAGCCCGCCCCGAAGCCCGCGAAGACGAGGGCGATGAGGGCCAGCACCGCGGCGACGACGAGCACCGTGCGTGAAGATAATGCTCGGCTCAAAACTGCTCACACTCCATTCAACATGGCGTCGGTCATCGAGGCACCGGCCGCCAAGGCGGTGTTCTTCCCTAGGTCGGATTGCTTGTAGGTCTTGCCATCCGGCCCCTGGTACTCGCCAGTGTCGGGATCGTACATGGCGGCCGATGTGGCGTAGGTATCACCCTTGGTGTTCGCGGCGGGCACGTTGTAGGAGTTCGGATCCTGCCCGCCTGCCGACCAATCCTGGAGGCCCAGATCGTCGATCTGGGTGTCGGGCGGACCGATCTCGCTGTTGTCGGGCGGGTTGACGCCTTCGACATCGCCGGCCCCATAGCCGCCATTCGCGCACTGTTCCGGGCTGGCGCCGCGGCGATCCGGGAACTGCATGCAGGGGAGGTTGCGCGCGCCGCGCACGGCGGTCGGCGAGTCCGAAGGGACCTTGCAATACAACCCGTTGATCTGCGCGGGAACCGAGAGATCGGCGGGGCTGCGCTGGTCCGCCGCGGGGATGAACCCGGTGGTGCACGGAGGCGGATTGTTGATCTGGAGGTTGAAGTCGACCTTGATCGAGTTGTATTCCTTGCCGCCGTCGATGGCCGTGAGCAGACCCGAGGCGATCGCCGGATAGAGCACGAGGAGCTGCTCGAGCGAGCGGTTGTAGACCACGCCGACCTCGCCGAGCGACATGAGGTTGGCCACGAGCACGGGGAGGACCGGCTGCAGCTGATCCAACGTGCGCTGTGTCTTCGCCAGCGCCTCCGGACCGTTGTCGAGGATGCTCTCGAGCTGCGGCCTGTTCTGCCGGAGCTGGTCGGTGACGTTGGCGAGATTCGAGATCCACTTCTTCAGCGAATCCTGCGAGGCGGTCTGTGAGTCGAGGAGCGGCTCGCCGTCCTGCAAAAGCTTGTTCACCGAGTCACTGTTGTCGTTCGCCTCCTGCACGAACAGACGGGTCGAGTCGATGAGCCGCTGCATGTCCTGCTCGCTGCCGGCGAAGGCGTCGAAGCTCTGCTGGAGGACGTTGCGCAATTTGGTGTTGTCCACGCTCGCGAGAAGCGCGGTCGCCTGGTCGAGCACTGGGCCGATGCCCTGAGGCAGCGAGATCTGGTCCCCGCTCAGTGTGGTGCCGCTACGCAGCTTGCCCTCGGACGAGCCCACGGGGATGAGATCGACGTACTGCTCGCCCACCGCGGACACGGAGCGAACCTCGGCGCGCACGTTCTCCGGAACATCCGAGCTCTCCGAGACATAGAGGTTGGCGAGCACGCCATCGGGCTCGAGGGTCACGTCCTCCACAGAGCCCACGACCACGCCGAGGTAGGTGACGTTCGCATGGGGGTACAGCCCGCCGGTCGACGGCATCTCGAGCGAAATGTCCGTGCGGTTGTAGCCGAAGCGCTGCGGGATCTTGAGGTAGACCACGGACATCGCGGTGAGCCCGATGACCGTGACGATCGCGAAGACGAACAGCTGCCACTTGACGGTCTTCGACATCATGGGCGGGCTCCTTCCTGCGGAGCGGGGGCGGCGGCGCCCGGAGCGCCGCCCTGCCCCTGCGTACCGTTCTGTCCCTGCTGGTCCTTGGGGACCTCCATCGCGTAGGGATCCGCGTTGGACATGGGCGCGGGCGCCATGCCCACCACTCCCTCGAGCCCGGACATCCGGTTGCCGAACTCGGTGCCGAGGAGGAGCGTTTCCCCGAGCCGCTCGTTGGTGGCGTCGGCATCGATGTAGAGGTTGGCGAAATCGCCCTTGAGGAAGTTGTCCATGCCGCTCTGGGGGAACGGGAAGGTCACGAGGATCTGTAACACGCGCGTGAGGTTGCGGCCGGTGTCGGCGAGCTGGGTGAGCGTCGGCACGAGGTTGTTGAGGTTGTCGACGAGGTTCTGCCCGCCCTCCCTCGTGACCGTCGTGGCCTTCGCGCCGAGGTCGCCGAGGCTCACGAGCGCGGTGCTGAGCTGATTCTTCTGGTCGTTGAGCATCCGGGTCGCCTCGGGCATCTGATTGAGCGCCTTCGACAGCGTGTCGTTCTCGTCCGCGACGTTCCCCGCCAGACGGTCGAGCCCCTCCATCGCCTTGACGATGGAATCGCGCTGGTTGTTGAGTCGACCGACGGTGTCGTTGAGCCGCTCGATGACCTGCCGGGCGTCGACGACACGGCCGTCGTCGAGCGCCTTGTTGAGCTCGTTGGCGATGTCCTGGAACTGCTGCAGCCCGCCGCCGGAGAGCACGACCGACAGCGCCGCGAGCGTCTGCTCGGTCGTGGGGTACGTCCCGGCGTGCTCGATGGGGATCACGTCCCCGTCCCCGAGTTTGCCCGTCGGGCGGTCCTCGGGCGGCGGCGTGAGCTCGAGGTGCTGCGAACCGAGCAGCGAGGTCTGGCCCACCTTGGCCCAGGCGTTCCCGGGCAGCTCGACATCTCCGTCGAGGGCGACGGTGACCACGGCCTCATAGTCGTCGGCGCGGATGTCCGAGATCGAGCCGACCTCGACGTCCCCGATCCGCACGGGCGAGTTCCGGGTCAGCGTCGTCACATCCGGCATGTGCACCGTGATCTCGAACGAGCCATCCCCATGCCCCTTCGCCCCGGGCAGGGCGACGGAGTTGAGGCCCTTCCACGCGCAACCGCTCGCGCCCATGACGACGACCATCGCCATCGCACAGGCGCCCGCGGTCCGGCGCGCGGCGAGGCGCGGCCGCGCGGTCCCGGCGCCGCGATGCGGAGCGATACGGGGGTTGTTCGCGGCGTTGCCGGCGCTGTTGTTTCGGATTCTCATCGTCCGCCTCCCGGGGCGAGGAGGGTGGTGAGGTCGGTTCCGGCGGCCACGTCGTTGCCCACCGCTGCCGGGGACTCCGAGGCCGGCTGCACGCCGTTCGGGGTCTGCGTCCCAGGCTTCTGTGCGTTGTCGATCTGGGTGTCGTCCGCGGACGGGGTGCTCGGGGTCGTTATCTTTGCGTCCGGGTAGTTCATCGCCATCGAGTTGACCAGCGGGGCGAGGTACGACTGGCACAGCTGCGCGTCGTTCTGCGCTGTGTTGTTGGACAGCGACTGGATCGCGCCGCAGATGAACTGCATGGGATTGGACAGCCACTGCGGGGCGAGCACGCCGTTGAGGGTGCCCTGGTACGGGTGATAGATGTTGTAGAAATTCGCCATGCCGGTGGGCGCGACGTGGAGGAGATTCTCCACGTCACCGCGGCGCTCGCGCAGCACGTTGGTGGCCTGCCCCAGCTTGTCGACGCTTCCGGTGATCTTGTCCGCGTTGTTTCCGAGGAAGCGGTCGATATCGCCGAGCGCCACGTCGAGGTCCTTGAGAGCGTTGTCGAGGTCCCCGGTGGACTGGTTGAGCACGTCCGTGACCGAGGCGAGGTGCCCCGAGAAGGCCACGATCTGCTCCTCGCTGTTCGACAAGGCGGTGACGAAGAGCTGCAGGTTCTTGACTGTGGAGAAGAGATCGGTGCGCCCCTGCGAGAGCGTGTCCATCGTCCTCGACAGTTCCTCCAGGGTGCCCTTCGCGCGCTTGCCGTTACCGTCGAGCATCGAATCGGTGGCGTCGACGAAATCGCTGAGCGCGCCGTCGGGGTTCTTCTCGTCCGGACCGAGCGCGGTGGACAGGGACATGAGCTCGTTCTTGATCTCGTCCCATTCCACCGGGATCGCGGTCTTGTCGACCCCGATGGTCGCGCCGTCCTCCATCTCGGGCCCGCCCTGGTAGGCGGGGGTGAGCTGGACGAAACGTTCGGCGACGAGGGACTGGGCGACGATCACCGCCTCGGCATCGGCCGGCACGGCCTGGTCCGAGGTGATCTTCATCTTCACCTCGGTGTGGTCCCCGACCGGCGTGATCGAGTCGATCGTGCCTACCTCGACGCCGAGCATGCGCACTGTGTCCCCGGCGTAGATGCCCTTCGCCTCGGTGAAATATGCGGTGATCGTCTTGTGCGGGTCGCGCAAGAAGACCCACCATCCGAGCGCGAGCACGAGGGCGATGATCACGACGACGGCGAGGGGAGCTGCAAATTTCCGGAGTGTCCTCATGGGTTCGAGTCCTCTCCCCAGTTGGGGTACTGGTCGGTGAGGTTGAGCCCGGGAGCGCCGGGCATCGTGGGCTCCCTCTCGAGGTCCGGTTGCGTCCCGAGATTCGGGTCGAGCAGCGGCGCGAGGTCGTGGACCACAGACTGCGGGTACTGCGGGAGGCTGAGGTTCGAGATGTAGGCGTTGAACCATGGGCCGGAGGCGACGGCCTCGCCGAGTGCGGTCGCATACGGGTTCATGCGGCGGATGCCCATGTCGATGTCGTCCTTATTTCGAATGAGCAGATCCGAGACCTTGTCGACCTTCTCGAGCGTCGGTCCGAGCTGCGCCTCGTTGTCCTGGACCAGCCCGGAGAGCTGGATGGACAGCGAATCGACGTTGCGGATCAGGTCGGCGATGGCGCGCTTGCGTGCATCGAGGGCGGCGAACAGCGTGTTCCCGTCGTTGACGACCTTGTTGAACTGGTCGGCGCGCTGGCCGAGCACATCTGTCGATTCGCTCGCCTTCTGGAGCAGCTCCCGGAGCTGCGTGTCGCGGTCGTTGAGAGTCTTCGACAGGCGGGTGATCCCGTCGAGCGCCCCTCGCGTCTCGGGCCCGGCGGCGTCGAGAGTCTTCGAGATCTCGCCGAGCGCGTCGGACACCTTGTCGGTGTCGAGCTCGTCGACCGTCTTCGACACGTCTCCGAGAGCATCGGTCAGCGAGTACGGGGTCGAGGTGCGCTCGAACGGGATCGTGCGGTCCGGGAGTTCACCCTTCCCGTTGGAGAAGACGGCGAGAGCGCGCCGACCGAGCAGGGAATCGGTCTTGATCTGCGCGCGGGTATCGGAACCGAGTTCGACGTCGCGGTCGATGTCGAAATCGACCTTGACCCGCCCGCCGTCGATCTTGAGGTCCCGGACCGTGCCCACGCGCATGCCTGCGACGTGGACCTCGTCTCCCACCTTGAGGCCCGCGGCGTCGGCGACGTAGGCAGTGGCCGTGTGGGTGCCCATGATCCAGCCGACCTTGTTGTACGTCGAGGATACGACGACGAGAACGACGCAGATCGCGATACCGAGGATGCCGATGAGCTTCGGGTCGCGGTCGCGGAAGCGCAGCGCGCCGCGAGGCGCCTTGCTGTTCTTTTGCTCTTGCCCCTTCTTCGCCACGCTCACATCGAACACCTCCCCGTCTTCTGCTCGTACTGCGGCATGTACATGGTCTTCCCGTCGGGACCGGTGAACCGGACGAGGACGCCGCAAAGATAGAAGTTGAAGAAGCTGCCGTAGGCGCCGAGCCGCGACATCCTCTCGAAATCGCTGGGCAGGCGGTTGATGACGTTCTCGACGAATGGCTCGTCGTCGTTGATGTTCCCGGCGAGACGGTTGCCCTGCGAGAGCGACTCCTGCAGCGGAGGGCGCACGTCGGCGATGAGATCGGACATCGACTGTCCGGCGGTCGAGAGCCTCTCGACGGACTGCGCGAT
>NZ_DAINST010000016.1:17172-42558 GCF_036741115.1 Dietzia sp. | reverse complement strand
AGCACTCGCTGGACAGGGAAACAGGTAGGAACGAAACCCAGGGCGATTCAGAGTGCATTCGGAACCCAGCGATGCGACCGAAGGGCGGATGGGCGTCGATCCGTGAAGTCGAGATCGCCGTCGCCGAGTGCGTCGACTGGTTCAACCAGCGACGACTGCACGGCGAGATCGGGCACGTCCCGCCGGCCGAGTTCGAGCAGTTTCATTGGGCATCGCTCGAGGCGACCCGATACGCTCACGAGCAGGTTCCGATCGGAGCCGGTTCCAGATAACCGAGCCTCCATCAGACCCGGGGCGCATCAGGTACCAAACCTGGGCCGATTCAGTTTTTCCAGATATCACCAACAATTTGGAACAGTTGCAAGTTTATTCCGCCCCGTGCCCCCAGTCGGACTCGAACCGACACTGCAACGGTTTTAAGCCGTCTGCCTCTGCCAATTGGGCTATGGGGGCATGCGCTCGACTCGTCGGCGCCGAGTCTGAATCCTACAAGGAGGTTCCGCGCTCCAACGCAGCGTCCGGCCTTCGAGAGCAGCCTCCTCACGACCGGGCGACGACATTAGCGGGAAAACTACACCTCCGCCGCCGTCTCACCTCGAGAACGCCGAGCATCCGCGCCAACGCGAGAAAGGGAGTGAGTCCGATATATAACCCGTACCCGGGCGGCAGCCCGAACCCCTACTTCGGCTACTTCCCGCCGCTCCAGCCGATGCCGATCACGCCGCGGGTCCCCCCAACCCCGCCAAGACTTGGCTGCTCGTGGTCCTCTGGGTCGCGTTGCCGGCGATTCCCGTCGGCGTCACCGCCTACCGCGCGGCGACCGATTCGTTCGGCTGGCATTTCCTCTTCCTCGCGATCCTCTCCCCCTTCGTGCTCGCCCTCGGCAGCAGCGTCCCGATCATGGGATTCGTCGTTCCCAACAAGGCGATCCGCACGCTCCCCATCGACTTGCTGTGGGCCGTCGAGCTCGTCCACATGGCGTCGGTGGCGCTGTGGGGCCTCGCGCTCACCGACGAAGACGACCAGGACAAGCTGTTCAGCCCGCTCCTCACCGGCGCATCGCATCCGGAGCACCTCGCCGGCACCTTGGCCCTCGGCGCGGGGATCGCCTTCGCCATTACCTACATCACCTTCATCGCCCTCGCCATTGCGGCCTACGCCACCCGTCGCCGACCCTGAATGCCGACGAACACCCGACCGACACCGACCGAAGGAGGCCGCATGGTCATAGACACGCGAGAAAACCTCGAATTCATCAAGGACCAGCCCGACTTTCTCGAGTTCAACGACCCCGACGAACTCCTCGACCACATCGGCCCCGCATGGATCAACGACCCAGGACTGCGGCCACGCGACGGCTAGAGCTCCGCCGTTCGAGTCATCAGCTGCGGTGTCGGCATGGGAAACGCGGTGGGGTTCCAATACGGCGGCATCGTCCCCATGATCAGCGGTCCAGGGGATGAATTTGGACTCAACTCGTGGGATTCCTACGACCACCTTCGGGCCCTCCACGCCGAAAGGGACGGCGAGTCGTGGACCACGCTCATCTTGTCGTATCGCGACGACACGGGCGAGTTCGGACATGAGCTGATCTACGGGGATGACCGCCCCGAGCTCAATGTGACGAACTTTCGCCTCCTTTCCCGCGAGATCATTCGCGGGCTCCGGCCCACACGCGGGACTCCCCTCGACGTTCCGGTGACAGCCCGCGGTGCGTGGGCGGTGTACGCCTCCGCGAACGAAATCGAGAAACCCTTCTTCAAGATCAACGAATACTGCACCGACCGGCTCAAAGGCGGCTGGCGTGTCTACGCCACCGACACCCGGGCCAGACCGAGCCGCTCGCCGGCATCGGCGACGCCCGCGACCACGCCGTCGTTCTCGTCAACGACTCCGCCGAAGTCACCATCACCACCTCGGACGTCGACGCCCACCAGGCCGAGCTCGACGCGCTCCCCGCCCTGGATGTCACCTGGTACTAAAGTCCCACGTCCGGTCGAATGCTGGGAGTTTCGCGGCCGGTTCGGCCGGGCCGACGGCATTGCCCCGCGCGTGGAACTTTCGCGGTTCGGCGCCGCTCCTACTGCCGTGTCCCAGTGGATCTCGCTGGCAGAGAGGAAGGAGCGGGTGGCCATGTATTTCTCGGAGGCGCGCCGTCATGGGTGGATCCCTGCGCCGTCTGCCGAAAGCCTCGCCACGCTCGCGAGGTGGAGCATCCTCGGGCTGCCGCTTGCGATCCTTTTGGCCCGCCTGATTTCAAGAAACGTCGGATTCATCACGGTGTACTTTGCGATACCCGCTGGGTTGGTCCTGGCATTCCTCGGGCTCATCCCCGCTGGCGCCGTCTCGGCGATCTCCGATCGCGTGCGACCTACGCCATCTCTGTGGTGGTCGTATGCCGGGCCGGCCGTGTGGCAGCTGGCGTGCTTTGTCGGCCTGGGGCTGAACATCTCGGACTCGTTCGATGGAGAGACCTACGCCCCACTCGAATCGCTGATCCCTTACGAGCTCGAAATGGTCGTCGCCGGATGGCTCGTGGCCATCGGATTCGCCGGGCTCGGGTTCTCGGCTACATCGGTGGCCTGGATCATGCAGCGCCAGGAGACGAAGCGGAAGAAATTCAACTAGGGACCACGTCGCCAAGCTGCGGATTGTTTCCCTCCCACACTGCGGAGATGAATCCCTCGATCAGTGCCGCACGCTGGGACAGGAACTCGTCGAAGTCCGGCTGGACCGCGGCCCGCAGCGCGTCGCCGGCCGCCTGCGGATATGGGCCCGCAGCAATAATGGCCTCCGGCGGCACGAGATGCGTTTCGAGCCGGCGGCGGACGTCGCTGCTTTCCGGGGCGGCCGTCGCCCTCTTCTCCAGGTAGGTCAGCGGATCGTGCCGGCCGATCGAGCGATTCGTCTTCCACGTGATCAGCGCGCAGTTGAGCGCAAGGTCCGGGTAGAGCCCGGCCTCCGAGAGCAGCTGCCTCGGGAAGATGTGGTGGTACTCCCTGCGCTGCACGTTCTCCGCGTCGAGGACGGTGTCGTCAGCCAGATCTCGCGCACCGAAGTAGCCGGCCGCGGCGAGGATCGCCCGCGGCACCGACCGCCGCTTTTTCGGCCACGCGGCGTTCCGCAGTTCCGCCGTGGTCGGCTTCGGATAGACCGTCTCGTCGAAGACCGGAATCGCCTCCGAGGCATCCCCGGCGATCTCGCTTTGCAGCCCGCGGTGATCGGCGAACGCCCTCGTGGCAGCCGTCGCCTCGTATCGGTTGGTGAAGAACGATCGCCACGCGTACTTCCGCATCAGGCGATCGATACGGGCCCGTCGATCCCCATCGGCTGCCTCGTTGGCGAGCAGCGACGCGATCACGGGGATGGGAATCGCGGAAGGCAGCCGCTCCGAATCGAAAATACGGAGGGACTCGATGACCTCGACCGCGCGATGCAGCCCCGCCGCCATGAGCTCCCAGTTCCTCGCGAACTCGGGGTAATCGAGGTCGAAGTAGCCGCGCTGGTTCGGGAGTTTCCCCTGCAGCAGCGCCTGCGTCTGCAGCACCGCACTGTCGATATCCATCAGTCTCGAGAGCTTCGGGATTCGGCTATCCAGCTCGTCCTCGAGGTCTTTGAGCCGGAGGCCAGTCGCGCCCTCGAATTCGGCGACCACGATGTCGTGAGGGGCAAGGGGCTTGGCATTCGTGTTCATGTTGACGAACACGCTCAGCGCGGTGTCCTTGCTCGTCGTCGCGGGGAGGCGGAGATACGGGAGGTTGAAGTACTTGACCACCTCGCGCTTTTCGTCGATGGCCTTGCGCAGTTCGGCGCGCCGATCCGCCGCTTCCTTGATCCTCGCCTTCAGCTCCGCGATGTCATCGATATCGTCGGTCGCATCCAGGTGAGCGGTCGCCGCTTCGACCCATTCCTGCACTCGGTCTTCACCGGGATCGAGCAGCCGCACCGGCACGAGCCCGCGCTGCAGCGACTCCTTCGGGGAATCCGCCCACACGGGGAACTTGGTGTCGCGCTTGTACCATCGCGCCTGCCTGAGCGCGGAGATCTCGAGATCGTCGTTCGTGGGATCGTCGTCGAACTCGGGAAAGTGGAGGAAGTATGTGGCCCCCTCGTCGTTGTCGCGAAGCGCGCGATAGAGGGCGGTGAGCCGCTGCTGGCCGTCGAGGAGATGCTCGGCCACCTGGTTCCGGATATCGGGAGCCGAATGCAGTGCCCGCGAGACGAACTTCTCCTCGTTCCCCACATTGAGCACGAGCGCGACGCCCAGCGGGAGGTCGCTGATAATCGTGTTGAGCATCGACTCGACGCGCTTGGCATCCCAGGCCACGCCACGCTGGAAACTCGGCAGGCGAAGACGCCCGGTTTCGATGCTGTTCAACCAGTCGCCCAGTGTCCTGTTCTGAGCTTCGCTGCCGGCTCCCATAGAGACCCCTTCTCCCGTTCCAGAAGAGTGATCTTATAGTCGCTGCCAGCGTCCCGTAGCGGTACGCAAATCACGCGCGAAGATCTACCCCGCGATCGAGAGCGCGATCCCGTCGAGGATGTCCTTCTCGCTCACCACGAGCTCGGCGATGCCCGCATCCTCGGCGACGTCCGCGAGGGCGGCCGCCACGAGCGCGCCGCCGCCAATCACGTCGGCGCGCCCGGGATGCATGGGGCCGAGGGCGCGCCGCTCCTCCGCCGTCATACCGAGAAGTCGCTGGCAGACCGCGTGCAGCTCCCCGAGCGGGATGCGCGCGAGGTGGATCCGCTCGGAGTCGTACTCGTCGAGCCCAAGGGCGAGCGCCATGAGGGTGGTAAACGTGCCGGCGACGCCGACCCACGTGCGCGCGCGGCCGACGTCGACCGTGCCGCGCGCCTCGTCGATCGCTGCCGCGATGATCGCCTTCGCGTCGCGCACCTCCGTCGCCTCCGGAGGCTGCGAATGCAGCACCCGCTCGGTGAGCCGCACGCAGCCGATGTTCATGGAGAACGCCGCGTCGATACGCGGGGCGCCGGCGTCGAGGCCGCCGAGCACGAGCTCCGTCGAGCCGCCGCCGAGGTCGGTGACGAGGAACGGCCCGTCCGCGGGGTCGAGGTCGCCGACGCCGCCGGCGAACGTCAGCTCGGCCTCGGTCTCGCCGGAGATCACCTCGGCGCGCGCGCCCAGGAAGTGGGCGCCGAGCACCTCGGCGGTCATGTCGAAGAAGTCGTCCTTGTTCTCCGCGTCGCGCGTGGCCGAGGTGGCGACCATGCGGATCGCCGTGGCACCGTGCCCATGCGCGATGACGGCGTAGTCCGCCAACGCCTCGCGGCAGCGCCCGATGGCGTCCGGGTTGATCCGTCCCGTCGCGTCGACGCCCTGCCCGAGCCGGATGATCCGCATCTCGCGGGTGAGGTCGCGCAGCGAGGGCCCGTCGTTCGAGGTGAGAACCTCGGCGACGAGAAGGCGGATCGAGTTGGTGCCGCAGTCGACGCCGGCGACGATGCGGGGTTCTGCGTTCTGCGCGTCGGCCATGGGCTACTCCCCTGCCTGGTCGTCGTCGGCGCTCGACTCGGCGAGCGCGTTGGCGTCCTCGTCGATCCCGAGATCGGCGATGCTCGGCCAGTCCGCGGGCAGCGCCGTGCCGCGGAGCTTGGACTCGCCGTCGGCGGCGAGGGCCACGGACTCGTCGCCGAGCCGGATCACGCCGGGGCCCTCGGCGAGCGCGTAGGCGATGAGGACGTGGAGACACTTGACGCGCTCCGGCATCCCGCCGCCGGAGAAGTCTGTGCCGAGATCCTCGATGGCGTTGCGCTTCTCGAGGTAGCGCTCGTGGGCGGCTCGATAGTCGGCGGCGAGCTGCTCGTCGCGCGTGAGCCGCTCGGACATCTGCCGCATGACCCCACGCGACTCGAGTCGACTAGCCTCCGCGGTTAGACGCGGGTCCGTGAGGTAGTAGAGCGTCGGGAACGGCGTGCCGTCGTCGAGGCGCGGAGCGGTTTTAACGACGCCCGGCCGCCCGTCCGGACTGCGGTAGGAGATCTCGAGGACGCCGCGGGGCTCGCGGCCCAACTGCGCGGCGACGGCGTCGAGATCCGCCTGATCGACCTGATTACCGGGGGCGGGTTCGTTGCTCACGGGCGCCAGTCTATCGGGCTGGCGATAACGCCTTCGGCAGACTGCTGCGCCGGGGCGTGCGAACCTGGAGACATGGGTATTCAGCCGTGGCACATCGTCTTCATCATCTTCTTCGTCCTCATCCCGCTCGCGGTGATCGGCGGAGTGGTCGCGCTGATCGTGATGCTGACGAAGAACAGCAACAAGCCCGCGCCGCAGTTCCAGGGTATGCCGCCGAGCGGATACCCCGGGCAGTATCCGGGGCAGTACCAGGGCCGATATCCGGGCCAGTACCCCGCGCAGCCGCAGGGCCAGTATCCGAATCAGTACCCGAGCCAATATCCCGGCCCGTACCCGATGCAGGGCGGATACCGGCAGCAGGACGGCGGCTGGCAGCAGCCGCAGCAGTACAACTCGCCCAACGGCTTCGGTTGGGACGGCTCCAACTAGCCGAAGGCACACCCGCGCCAAATACGGAGACACGGCTTACGAAGTCGTAGACAGTGTCTGCAGATCTCGGAAAATACTTTGTCCCCCGCGAGTTACGGATGTGGCCAATGGGACTGACCCCGGGACTGTCCCCGCGACCGGGACCGAAGCCCCGCCACGCGCCTAACCCCGATTACCGGCGATCGAACCCCACACCACGTCATTCCACGGCCGCTTATTGGCCTCCTGCTCGGCCGCCGCGTTCGCGGCCGCACGCTCCGCCGACTGGTCGTTGACCACCCGGTACGGCGTCTCCCCCGGCATGACGGCGCCGAAACGCTGCCGCGCCTGCGCCTGGATGTACTCGGGATCATTGAGCTTGTTCTGCTGCCGCTGCAGATCGGAGATCTGGGACTCGAGCTGCGTCTGCTCCTTGCTCAAGGAGCGCTGCTGGTCGACGAACTCATAGTGATTACTCACGGGCACGGAGATGGAGACGACCAGGAAGATCATCACCAGCGCGAGGATCCCGACGCGGCGGAGGGCGAAGCCCCGCGGGCCGAGGACCGTGTCCGGCGCATCGTTACGGACCTGCAGTGGGCGGGTCTGGCGGAGGCGGGCCGAGGAAGCGAGCGATCCGCTTATCCCCGTAGACCCGCCGAGCTCGCGGCGCTGGCGCCCCGAAGCGCCGGCCGGTTGCGTCTGCGCCGTCCTGCGCGAAGTGGCGGGCGCAGCCGACCGCCGGGTCGGGGTGCTCGCCGGGCCGCGGCCTCCTGCCATGTTCGCCTCCTCCGCCGTCATACGAGGCCTAAAGGCCCCACCTGACACGCACACGCGTGTGACTGATGTGAATAGAGAATAGTGGCTCGGCGCGCCGAGCGTGCAACGCGCGCCGCATTCTCATGGTGTTGTGCGGCAAGATTTACCGCCAAATGAGGCGGGCGGGGCGACCAGATCGGCCGCCCCGCCCCGCGCGAAGCCCTAGCCCCGCGATCTACAACGCTGCGGCCGCGCTACTTCTTGAACCGCGGGAAGGCGTCGGCGCCAGCGTAGCGCGCGGCCTCCCCGAGGTCCTCCTCGATGCGCAGGAGCTGGTTGTACTTGGCGACGCGCTCCGAACGAGCGGGCGCGCCGGTCTTGATCTGGCCGCAGCCGCACGCGACCGCGAGGTCCGCGATGGTGGTGTCCTCGGTCTCCCCGGATCGGTGGGACATCATCGTGCGGTAGCCGTTGCGGTGCGCGAGCTCGACGGCATCGAGGGTCTCGGTGAGCGTGCCGATCTGGTTGACCTTGACCAACAGAGCGTTCGCGGCCTTCTTCTCGATGCCCTCGGCGAGTCGCTCCGGGTTGGTGACGAAGAGATCGTCGCCCACGAGCTGTACCTTGTCGCCGATCTCGGCGGTGAGAGTGACCCAGCCGTCCCAGTCGTCCTCGTTGAGCGGGTCCTCGATGGACACGATCGGGTACTGGTCGACGAGCTCGCCGTAGACCTTCGACATCTCGGCGGCCGAGCGCTGCCCGCCCTCGAAGTTGTAGACGCCGTTCTCGTAGAACTCCGACGCCGCGACGTCGAGAGCCAGCGCGATGTCCTCCCCGAGCGTGTAGCCGGCCTTCTTGATGGCCTCCGAGATGAGGTCGAGCGCCGCGGAGGTCGAGTCGACGGACGGGGCGAAACCGCCCTCGTCGCCGAGCCCCGTGGACAGGCCATTCTCCTTGAGCACGGCCTTGAGGGAGTGGTACACCTCCGCGCCCCACTGCAGGGCCTCGCGGAAGGTCGGGGCGCCGATCGGGGCGATCATGAACTCCTGGACGTCGACGCCGGAGTCGGCGTGGGCGCCGCCGTTGAGGATGTTCATCATCGGCACGGGGAGCAGGTGGGCGTTCGGGCCGCCGACGTAGCGGTAGAGCTCGATCTCCGCGGACTGCGCGGCCGCGCGGGCCACCGCGAGCGAGACGCCGAGGATCGCGTTGGCGCCCGCCTTCGACTTGTCCGGGGTGCCGTCGGCGTCGATGAGCTCCTGGTCGACCTCGCGCTGGTACTCGGCGGGGAGGCCGATGACGGCGGGTGCGAGAGTGTCGAGGACCTGGTCCACGGCCTCGAGGACGCCCTTACCGAGGTAACGGTCGCCGCCATCGCGGAGCTCGACGGCCTCGTGCTCGCCGGTGGACGCGCCCGAAGGCACCGCTGCGCGCGAAATGGTGCCGTCCTCCAGCGCCACCTCGACCTCGACCGTCGGGTTTCCTCGCGAATCGAGGATCTCCCGAGCTCCGACCTGTTCGATTGCGGCCATCCGTGGCCCTCCCGTCACTGTGGTTATGCGGCGTGTGAAGAGTATTTCGAGTCGTTCCGGCGGCGCACGGACGCGCCTCCGCTCTTCATTGTGCCGTACTCCCCCGGCGGGCGTCGCGGGGGTCGCTGGTGCGGTGGGCAGGGCGGCGCGGACGTGCGCTGCCAGCCTGCTTGGGTGCGGGTGCCGGCGCGGGGTGCGGCGGGCAGGGGACCTCTACGCCGACGCCGAACCCGACCCGGAGCCCGCCGTGCCGGTAGCGCCCGCAGCGTCTGCCGAACCCGGCTCCTTCTCCCGCTTCGACTTGATCCGCCGGTAGAAGAACAGGCCGATGACGAAGACGATCCACCCGGCGAGCAGGATCGGCAACGCCGGACCGAGCACACTGAGCACCGCCTTGCCCACGAGTGCGCCGCCGCCGACCCACAGGATCGACCAAACGAGCGCACCGATCACGCTTGCGGTCGCGAAATGCTGGTAACGGATACGCGCCGCGCCGCACGCGGCCGAAACCAGCGTGCGCACGCCGGGAAGCTGGCGCACGAAGACGAGCGGCGCGATGCGCTGGCGCTTGACCGCGTCCATCGCGCGATCCCATTTGTCCACGCCGATCGAGGCCACGGCCTTGGAGCGGCCGATCGGCGGTCCCGCCTTGCGGCCCACGAAATACCCGAAATGGTCCCCGCCCGAGGCGCCGATACCGGCGCACAGAATCCCGAGAATCACCCACGGCCAGCCGGCCTGCGCGAGCACCGTGGCGCCGACGACCACGACGGTCTCGCCGGGGATGATGACTCCGAGGCCGAGCGCGGCCTCGAGCATGGCGGCGACCATCATCACGAGAATCACGACGAGGGCCTTATCGGAGACCGAGTCGATGAGAGCTACGAGATCTGGCATAGGAGAGGCGTCGCCGGGCTTTCGCTAGTATTTCGGCGCGCTGAGCGGCGCGGCCAAATATGTATTGTGCATCCCCTTCGTTTGTACTCCTCCGAGCCCCGCAGCAAAGAATCGGCGACTACGCCGATAGCGAACCCCGCGGCACATCGGGACGAGTGTCCAGGTCCGCGCCCGCGCCGTTGCGCAAAGCCCGCCCAGGTCGCTCACGCCGAGCAGGTGTTTCCCGCAGGCTTTCCCGCGACTCGCGCGGCGAGCCATTCCGCGCCCTGCGGGTGGAGCCCGGCTGCCATGTGCACACTCCCGCTCGACGGCAGGATCGGCGGGGCGAAGCCCTCGAGATACGAGACCGCCGCGCCGCCAGAACACCAATCCTCGGCAAGGCGCCTGACCTGGGGCGTGGGAATCACGTCGTCATTCGGCTCCTGGATGACGGCGACCGGCACACCCGGCACGCCCCTGCCGATCCGCTGCTCCTCCAAAAGCGCCGAGAGTTCGGGATCGGCGGCGAAGTTCTTCGCGATCGTGCGCCCGTCCGTGGTCCACTGCCGCGAATCGGCGAATGCGTAGCCCGCGATGGAGTCGCCGATGCAGCTCACCGCGCTGCGGTCGAGCATCGCGGCGCCGGCGTCGTTGAACACCGCGCGGATCCGCCCCGCCTCGGCCGGGTACGTCGCCGACAGCCCGGCTGCGACGAAGCCGTAGAGCCCGGCGTTGATGTTGCGGTCGATGCCGCCGAGAAACGCCTGGAGATCGGCAGGGACGCCGCTCGCCGCGGCGGCGACGAGGTCGATGTCCGGCGCGTAATCGGGCTGCAGCTCGGCCGCGGCGGCCGTCGCGCCGCCACCCTGCGAGTGCCCGTACAGCACAGTCCGCGGGCGCTCGCCGAGCCCGGAGTCCGGGACGCGGGACGCCGCTCGGGCCGCGTCGAGGGAGGCGTGCGCCATCGCCGCGCGGTCCATGTAGGTGGCGGAGATGCCGGGCATGCCCACGCCCTCGTAATCGGGCACGAACACCGAGAAGCCGCGCGCGAGGAAATACTGCGCCTGGAGCGCCTCGTAGCCGAGGCCCACGGAGATTCCAGGCGAGAGCTTCACGTCGAGGATCTTCGGGATGGTCTTC
The DNA here is from genome assembly GCF_036741115.1 of Dietzia sp. Classification (NCBI taxonomy): domain Bacteria; kingdom Bacillati; phylum Actinomycetota; class Actinomycetes; order Mycobacteriales; family Dietziaceae; genus Dietzia; species Dietzia sp. The sequence goes on along the minus strand of NZ_DAINST010000016.1, from coordinate 31,743 downwards.
GAGGGCGCGCACTGATCGCCGAGGCCCTGCGTGCCCGGGGACAGCACAGCGAGAGGGCGCGCGCCACCGCCAGCGGGACCCGCGCCGTCATTACGGATGTAGAGGCCCGCGGTGGGCAGCGGCGCGCCGGCGGCATCGGTGGATTCGTAGACGACGCGCTCGGCGGCGACTCTGAGCCCCGCCGCTCCAGCGGCGTCTGCGGATCCGGAGCCGCCGGCCGCGAGCGCGTCGCCGAGGGCCTCTGTCGCGAGCTGCGCCGGCTCGGTGCGGATCACGCGGCCTGGCTCGCCCTCGGTGGGCGCAAAGTCGGCGTAGAAGTCCGTGTTGCGGGGGTCGGGCGGGGCCGCCAGGGCGGACGCGGCCGAGCCTCCTGCCGCGCCCGCTCCGACCCCCGCGCCGCTGGACAGCGATCCCGACTCCCCCGCCGCGGTCCCGGCGCCCACAACGACGAGCCCGGCAGCAAGGACCGACAGGGAAGCCAGCGGCGCGAGCGCCCGCACGAGAGTCGGGGCGGCGGCCCTGCGCGAACCGGCCTCACGCTGCTGCCACCGAATCGCTTGCCGCTCTCGCATGCCCGCCCCTCTTCGCATTCCGCTTCCGCGCCGAATCGAGCTTGTGTGAGACTCCAATCGGACTCGAATCGAACCGCTCGTCCACGCACCAACGTAGCGTGATCCACGCCACGCCTCCGGCGAATGCGCTCCCGCCGTCGGGTCGAGCCGAAGGCCTGCGAACGTCTATCCTTGAGCCCGTGAACACCCTCAGCCAGCTCCGCAAGGTCCGCAATGCCCTCGCCACGCGCGCCCAGGTGTCCCAGCCAGTGCTCACGGGGAAGGTGCTGGCGAAGCTCACCGGCGGGTCCTCGTCGAAGAAGGCTGCGCCCGAGGACCGCTTCGATCCCGCTGGCTCGGCGATCGCCCAGGCAAACTCGGTAGCCGGACCACTCAACTTCCCCGTGGCCGCTGCCGTCAACCGCACCGATGGAATCCTGGCAGCGCGCCGCGCCGCCGCACCGGCGGCTCCCGGAGCGAGCGCGTCGCGACGCATCGACTTCTCCGCAGGCAGCGAATCCGCCGAGACCGGCTCTGCCCAGTCCGAGTCCGCCGAGACCGAATCCGCCCAGTAACGATCGATGCGGGCGCACATCCGACTAACCGGAGGTGCGTCCGATTCCGTGCGCCCGCTTCTGCTCTCGCGCCTCAGGGCCGCGGAACGATGTAGCGCCCGGCGCCCCGCGCGACCTCGACGTCCATGGGCAGCGGCCCCCAGCGATCGCCATCGGCATAGCCGTTGACCCCCTGCTCCATCTCCACGCGGACATGGGCGGCGCGATACGTCCTCACGCCTTCTTCCTCGACGAAGGAGCCGGAGAAGATCTTGCCGAACTTGGAGGCGGCCCGGAAGCGGTTCATCCTCTCCAGGACGGTGATGTCGAAGAGTCCGTCGTGATGGTCGGCGTCCGGGCAGATCCGCATGCCGCCGCCGTAGGTCTTGGTGTTGCCGATCGCCACGAGGGTCATCGGCTCGTCGATTACCGTCTCGTGGTCGAGGACGAGCCGCGTGGGGATCGAGTGGAAGTTGAAGAACTCGAGCACGATCGCGAGGTTGTAGCGCATCTGGCCGCGTGGCCACGAGATCACGTTGACCCTGTCGCTGACCCGCGAATCGAAGCCCGCGCACGCAATGGTGCCGAACCAGTACGGGTCGGCCTCCGGCTCGCCGGCCGGGCGGATCGTGCCGAGGTCGGTGGTCGTGAAGAACCCTTTCGCGATCACGTCCGCGGCGCGCCGCGCATGGGTCGGGATCCCGTACTCCCGCGCATGGTCGTTGCCCGTGCCCGCGGGGATGATCCCCAGCGGGGTGTTGCTACGAGCCTGCGCCTGCAGCGCGAGACCGATGAGCCCGTCACCGCCGCACGCGACCAGCGCATCGATCGTGGAATCGGCAACCGCCAGTCGCGCGAGCTCCAACGAGGCCTCTGCGCTGTCGCCTTCGATGGACTCCACTTCGATGCCGTGCTCGGCGAGGCACCGGCGGGCGAGCTTCGCCGACGCGCCGGCAGACCCCTTGCCCGCCGCCGGGTTGGTGAGGAGGGCCACCTTGCGGACGTCGATCGTGCCGCACTGCCCGGACTCGGACGCGGAGGTGGCGCCGTCGCCGTTCGCGTTGGGTACCTGAGCCGTCATCGCGCGGAGCTCCCGGACGTGCCTGCCTGGCCCGTGCCGGACTCGCCCGAGGCCGACGCGCACTTGCCCGAACCCGCGGGGAGCAGCTTGCCCGGGTTGAGGATGCCGGCCGGATCGAGCGTGCGCTTGATCCCGCGGAGCAGCTCGACGCCGAGAGGCTCGATCTCATCGGTCATGTACGGCATGTGGTCGGTGCCCACGGCGTGGTGGTGGGTGATGGTGCCGCCATTAGCCTCAATGGCCTGCGAGACCTTCTTCTTCGCCGCGCGCCACTGCTCGAGCGGATTGTCGTCCTGCGCCGCGACGATCGTGAAGTACAGCGAGCAGCCCGTCGCATAGACGTGCGAGATGTGGCACATGACCAGCACCATCGTCCCCGAATCGTTGAGGGCCGTCGCCAGAGCATCGCCCACCGCGGCCTTGAGGCGCGGGACGTTCGACCAGTCGGTGGCTGTCTCGAGGGTCTCGCACAGCGCGCCGGCATCGAGTAGCGAATCGCGGAGCACCGGGGCGCCGAAGCGGCCCTCCTCCCACTTACGGGCGGGGGCCTCGCCGGCGGAGACGCCGCCGTTCGCGAGGATCAGGTTCCTCGTCTCCTCGTGGCGGCTCGCCGCGTGCTCGAACGTGCCCTCGAAGACCGTGATGCACAGGCAGCCTTGCGGGGCCTGCGAGCTCTCGCCGATCGCATCGGAGGACGTGAGGTTGATCGCGGACTCGATCTCGTCCGACAGGCGGATGACGGTCGGTCCCGTGCCCTGCTGCTCGACCTCGCGAAGCGCGTTCGCACCCTCGGCGAAGGACGGGAAGACGAATGCCTCGTAGCGTTTGACCTGCGGGATCGGGTGGACGTGCACGCGGACGCGGGTGACGACGCCGAACGTGCCCTCCGAGCCCATGACGATCTCCTTGAGATCCGGACCGGCTGCGGAGGCCGGGGACTGCTTGCCGGGGTGGAAGACGCCGCGCGGCGTGACGATGGTGAGCTCTCGCACCATGTCGTCGAAGCGGCCGTAGCCCGCCGAGTTCTGGCCCGCGGAGCGGGTCACGGCGAATCCGCCGATGGTCGCGTATGGGAAGGACTGCGGGAAGTGGCCGAGCTGCAGGCCGCGATCGGCGAGCAGCATCTCGGCGTGCGGGCCGGAGAGACCGGCGCCGAGGGTGGCGAGGCCCGAGACCGGGTCGACATCCTCGATCGCATCGAAGCGGCGGAGGTCGAGGGAGACGACGGCATCGAACTCGCCGCGCGCTGGGTTGATCCCGCCGACGACCGAGGTGCCGCCACCGAACGGGACGACCGCGATGCGGTTGTCGGAGCAGTACTCGAGGATCGCGAGGATCTCCTCCTCGCTTCCGGGCGCGAGGACGGCGTCCGGGGCCGAGATCTCCTCGCCTGCGCGCCACTCGAGGAGATCGAGCGAGGACTTTCCGCGGGCGCGGGCCATGCGCTGGTCCCGGTCCTGCGTGAGTTTCGCCTCCCCGACGATCTTTCCGAGCGCCGCCTTCGCCGCCTCGCCGAGCCGAGACTCGGACAGGACGATGCGATCGGCCTCGACCGTGTTGTCCCGGTCGGTGTCGACACCCATGACCCGTGAGAGGAGCTTGGTGATCGACGGGCTGAGCGGCTTGGCCTCGTCCCGGGTGCCCCAGAGATCGAAGCGCATCGGCGGCATCGGGAACGACGAGTTGGCGGGATTCGCAGGCATGGTGGCGAGACTACTCGACCCAATCCGACCACTATTGACCGTGTGGTCACTTTTCTCTCGCGGGCATTCGTGCACCTAGGGTGAGAGGCATGAACGGCGCTTCGACGACTTCCCGCAGCACCTCCGGAACCGCTGCCGGGCCCACTCCCGAATTCGACTACTCCGCGACCCGCCTCGACTCGGCGCGCCGCTCCGCCGAGCTCGACCGGCTGGCCGCGGCGGGCAACGGAGACCCGGCAGAGTTTGACCTCGTCGTAATCGGCGCGGGGATAACTGGCGCAGGCATCGCGCTCGACGCCGCCACCCGCGGCCTCTCGGTGCTCATCGTCGACGCACACGATTTCGCGTTCGGCACCTCGCGCTGGTCCTCGAAGCTCGCCCACGGCGGCCTCCGCTACCTCGCCACCGGCAACGTCGGCATCGCCGTCCGCTCCGCCCGCGAGCGCGGGACTCTCATGGAGACCACCGCACCGCACCTCACCCATGCGCTCGCCCAGGTCGTCCCGGTGCAGGACCGTTACTCGCTGCTCAATCGCGTGCTACCGCGCGCCGGCTTCCTCGCCGGCGACTTTCTGCGGATGGCCGCCGGGACCTCGTCCTCGACGCTCCCCCGCTCGCGCGTGGTCTCGGCCGCGAGGGTCCGCGAGCTGTGCCCCACCGCGGAGACCTCGGACCTGCGCTTCGGGTACGTCAACTACGACGGGCAGCTCATCGACGATGCGCGCCTGGTCACCGCGATCATCCGCACCGCCGCAGGCTACGGCGCCACCGTGCTCAATCACGTGCGGGCGGAGGCCGAGAGTGGCACCGGGGTCGTGTTACGGGACACTCTCGATCCCGGGCGCGCGCCCGTCTCGGTATCGGCGAAGTCCGTCGTCAACGCCACGGGGGTCTGGGCCGGCGACCTCGCGCCCGAGGTCACGGTGACGCCCTCGCGCGGCACGCATCTAGTGATCGACGCCGAGCGCGTGGGCAATCCTGCAGGCGCGCTCACCGTGCCCGTGCCCGGCGCGACAAACCGCTTCTGTTTCGTCCTCCCCGAGCAGCTCGGGCGCTGCTACATCGGGCTCACCGACGTCGACCAGCCGGGCGAGATCCCGGATGTCCCGGCGGCTCCGGAGGAGGACGTCCAATGGATCCTCGACGTGATCAACCAGGCCATGGCCACGGACCTCGAGCCCGCCGACGTGCGCGGGGCGTTCGCCGGGTTGCGGCCGCTCATCTCACTCGGATCCGCTGGTGACGGCGAAGGCGGCGATACCGCGGACCTGTCGCGCGAGCACGCGATCCTGGTCGACGATTCGGGGCTCGTGACGATTACCGGGGGGAAGCTCACCGAGTATCGCCTCATGGCCGAGCAGACCGTGGACAAGGCGATCGAGGTCGGCGGGATCTCGGGCGCCGGGCACTGCGTAAGCGCCAATACCCCAATCGTCGGCGCCCCAAAGAGCGCAGCGTGCCGCACCGTCTCGAAGTCCGATGTCGCCGGGCTCCCTGAGAGCCTCGTCGCGCGCTTCGGCTACGAGGCGCCCGCGGTGGTGCGCGCCTCGACGCTGCTGCGGCCGCTCGAGCCGGTGGCGCCCGGCATCGACATCACGCGCGCCGAGTTCGCCTTCCACGCCTCCCACGAGGGCGCGCTCGACGAGTCCGATCTCCTCGACCGCCGCTCCCGCATCGGGCTCGTCGACGCCGACCGCGAGGCCTGCGTCCCGGCCGCGCGCGAGGCGCTCGCCGCGGCGAAGGTCGCCGACGCCGAGTAGCCCTACCGCGCCCCGGGAGAGGGGACGTCGAGCCGATACCCCATGCCCGGAGCGGTGATGAGGAAGCGCGGGTTCGACGGATCCGGCTCGAGCTTCTTGCGCAGCTGCGAGAGGTAGAGGCGCAGGTATCCGGTGTCCTCCGCGTGCTCGGTGCCCCAGATGTGCGTGAGGATCGTCTGGCGGGTCACGAGCCTGCCCGCGTTGCGAGCGAGGAGCTCGAGGACCTTCCACTCGGTCGGGGTGAGCCGGACGTGGCGATCCGTGCCGCCGGCCGAGTCGACCACGGCGCGCGCGGAGAAATCGACGGTCACCGTGCCGAGTTCCAGGATCGGCGTCGGCTCGTGCTCGCGGGGCTGCCCGGGAGCTCCGCCGTCATACCCCTGTACCGAGCCCGTGTCGGGGCGACCCGCGGGGATCGCGCCACGGCGCGCGAGGGCGCGGATCCGCGCGAGGAACTCGTCGATGGAGAACGGCTTGGTCACGTAGTCGTCGGCGCCGGCGTCGAGCGCCTGGACCTTGTCCACCGAGCCGGCGCGCCCCGAGACCACGAGGATCGGCGCCTGCGACCAGCCGCGGATCGCGTGGATCACCTCGATGCCGTCGAGGTTGGGCATGCCCAGGTCGAGGAGGTAGAGGTCCGGGGAATGGTCGATCGCGGCGGCGATCGCGCGCTTCCCGTCGCCCGCCGTGATCACCGTGTAGCCCTTCGCAGTGAGCGTGATCCGCAGCGCGCGGAGGATCTGCGGATCGTCGTCGGCGATGAGGATTTTCACCCCCGGCCTCCCTTCGTCGCGGCGGCGCCTGCGGGGAGGGAGACGACCATCGTCAGTCCCCCGCCTGGCGTGTCCTCCGGCAGGAGCGTGCCGCCCATCGATTCGACGAAGCCGCGCGAGAGCGCGAGTCCGAGCCCCAGGCCCGTGGTGTTGTCCGTGTCCCCGAGCCGCTGGAACGGCACGAAGATGTCCTCGGCCGCGCCGCGGGCGATGCCGGGGCCGTGGTCGATGATACGGATCTCGACCCGGCCGCCGAACACGCTCGTCGTGACGCTCACCGCCTGGCCCGCGGGCGCGAATCGATCGGCGTTGGCGAGGAGGTTGACGACGGTGCGCCGCAGCAGCACGGGGTCCGCGACAGCCGTCGCGTCCCCGTGCCCGATGCCGAGGTGCACCCTGCCGGGGCCTAGCCCGAGCTCGTCGAGAGCGGCGACGAGGACGTCGCCGGGGTCGGTGGGCACCGCGGTGTGGAGCAGGGCGCCCGACTGGATCCGGCTCACGTCGAGGAGGTCCGTGAGCAGCGCGGACAGCGCAGCCAGGCTTTCCTCGGCGGTGTCGACGAGCTCGTGGCGGTCGTCTGCTCCGAGGATCCCGTCGGTGGCACGGAGGCCGCCGACGGCTGCCGTCGCCGCGGCGAGCGGTCTGCGGAGGTCGTGGCTCAGGGCCGAGAGCAGCGCGCCGCGGACCCGGTCGGAGGCGGCGATCGGCGCCATCTCGTCGGCCGCCGCGGTGAGCCGCTGGTGCTCGAGGGCCGCGGCGAGCTGCGCCGCGACCACGGCGAGCAGGCGCCGGTCGGGGGCCGTGAGCTCGCCGCCGCGCAGCTCGAGCACCGCGCCGGCGTCGACGGGGACGCGGCACTCGTCCCGCCCCGCCTCCGGTTCGGCGCCGGCCGGCCGCTCCCCCGCGCTCGCGCGCGGCGTCCCGTTCTCCTCCAGGACCACGGAGTCGAGGCGGAACGCCTCGCGGGTCCTGTCCACGAGGGCCTGCACCGCGTCGTCGCCCCGCAGCACCGAGCCTGCGACGTTCTGCACGAGCTCGGACTCCGCCGCCGAGCGCTTCGCCGCTCGCGTGAACCGCTCGGCGCGGTCGACGACGAAGCTGACGAGCACGGCGATGGTCACGTACAGGGCGAGCGCCAGGATGTGGAACGGCTGCCCGATGGTCACCTCGTGGATCGGCTCGATAAAGAAGTAGTCGAGGCTCAGCGCCGAGAGGAAGGCGGCGAGGAGCGCCGGCCACATGCCGCCGGTAATGGCGACGAGCACCACGAGGAGCTGGTAGGCGAGGACGTCGCTGGTCATCGTCTCGGGCGCGCGCACCGGGGTGAGGAGCCACGTGAGCAGCGGCCCGCCGACGAGCGCGAGAACGAGGCCGGCGATGCGGCGGCGCGCGGTGAGGCCGCCGGTGAGCCGCGGCAGCGAGAACCGTCCTCCGGCCGCGGCGTGGGTGACGATGTGGACGTCGATGTCCCCCGAATCGCGGATCACGGTCGCGCCGATCCCCGGTCCGGTGAGCGCCGCGGCGGCGCGCCCGCGCCTGCTCACGCCGAGCACGAGCTGGGTGGCGTCCACCGATTTCGCGAAGCCGACGAGCGCCGCGGGGACCTCCTCCCCGATGACCTGGTGGAAGGTGCCGCCGAGCTTCTCCACGAGCGCGCGCTGCCGGGCGAGGGCCGCGGGATCGGCGGAGCGGAGGCCGTCCTGGCTGGTCACGTGGACGGCGAGGAGGTCGCCGCCCGAGGACCTGGCGGCGATCCGCGCGCCGCGGCGCAGGAGCGTCTCCCCCTCCTCCCCGCCGGTGAGCGCGACGACGACCCGCTCCCTGGCCTCCCACCTGCCCTCGATCCCGTGCTCCGCCCGGTATCCCTGGAGCGCCTGGTCCACCTCGTCGGCGAGCCAGATGAGCGCGAGCTCGCGCAGGGCGGTGAGGTTGCCGAGGCGGAAGTAGTTCGACAGCGCCGCGTCGATGCGCTCCGCGGGATAGACGAGACCGGCGGAGAGCCTCGAGCGGAGCGCGTCCGGGGCGAGGTCGACGACCTCGATCTGGTCCGCGGAACGCAGGAACGAATCGGGGACGGTCTCGCGCTGCGGCACGCCCGTGATCTGCTCGACGACGTCGTTGAGCGAGTCGATGTGCTGGATATTGACCGTCGAGAGGACGTCGATGCCCGCCGTCAGAAGCGCTTCCACGTCCTGCCACCGCTTCTCGCGCGCGCGGCCAGATGGGCCGCCATCCGACCCATGGTTGTGGTGCGCGAGCTCGTCCACGAGCGCGACCTCGGGAGCGCGCGCGAGCACGGCGTCGAGGTCCATCTCCCAGGCCGCCGAGCCGCGGTACTCGACCCGCGCGCGGGGCACCTGCTCGAGGCCCTCCGCCATCGCGGCCGTGCCCGCCCGCCCGTGCGTCTCCACGAAGGCGATGACGACGTCCTTCCCCTCCGCCGCGAGGTTCCGCGCCTCGCGCAGCGCCGTATAGGTCTTGCCCACTCCGGGGGCAGCCCCGAGGAGCACGCGCAGCCGGCCCCTCCGCCGGGCGACGCCGGGGGCCGCCGCGGGATCCCGTGTCGCCGCGGGTTGCCGCGAAGACGCACTTGCGACCATGCTCGCTGCCGCCTTCCCCTCCCGACGCCGCCGTTACTTGCGGGCGTCGAGGGCCGTGTTGAGTTCCAGGACGTCCACACTAGGCTCGCCGAGGTAGCCGAGCGCCCGCCCGGTGGTGTGCTCGTCGACGAGGGCCGCGACGTCGCGCGGATCGAGGTGCCTGGCCTGCGACACCCGCGCGGTCTGGAGCCGCGCGTAATCGACGCTGATGTCCGGGTCGAGGCCCGAACCGGAGGCTGTGACGGCGTCCGCCGGCACCGCGGCGGGGTCCACGCCCTCAAGGCGCGCCACATCCGCGCGACGCTCGGCGATCTCCTCGGCGAGATCGGAGCTCTCCGGCCCCTGATTCGACCCGCCCGACGCGGCGCCGTCGTAGCCGCCCCCCGCCGCCGAGGGCCGGGGCTGGAAGTATTCGCGCAGCGGTGCGCCGTCGGGCCCCTCGAAGCCCTGCGCCAACAGCGCCGAGCCGACGACCCTGCCGTCGCCGTTGCGCACGAGCGAGCCGTCCGCGGCGCCCGGGACGACGAGCTGCCCGAACGCCGTGACAGCGCCGGTGTAGCCGAGCCCGAGCACGACGGTGAACACGGCCATGACGCGCGTGGCCACCCCGAGGGTGCGGGCGGTGGAACGGGAGGAGGTACTCATGGGCGAACCTGCTTTCGTGTGTGGTTCCGGCGCCGGGAGTCGGGCGCCGAGCGGTCGTGCGCGGGCACGGGGTCAGAAGCCGGGCAGTAGTCGCACGGCCTGGTCGATGAGCCAGATGCCGACGAACGGGGCGACGACCCCGCCGAGTCCGTAGATCGCCAGGTTCCGCACGAGGAGCGAGGACGCCCCGCCGGGCCGGAACCGGACGCCGCGCAGGGCGAGCGGGATGAGCACGACGATGACGAGGGCGTTGAAGATCACCGCGGAGAGCACGGCCGAGGCCGGCGAGTGCAGGCCCATGATGTTGAGCGCGCCGAGCTGCGGCAGCACGCCCATGAACATCGCGGGGACCACGGCGAAGTACTTGGCGAGGTCGTTGGCGATGGAGAACGTGGTGAGTGCCCCGCGGGTGATGAGCAGCTCCTTGCCCACGGCGACGATGTCGATGAGCTTCGACGGGTCCGAATCGAGGTCGACCATGTTGCCCGCCTCCTTCGCCGCGGACGTCCCCGAGTTCATCGCCACCCCGACGTCGGCCTGCGCCAGCGCGGGCGCGTCGTTCGTGCCGTCGCCGGTCATGGCTACGAGGTTCCCGGTCTCCTGCTCGGCGCGGATGTACGCGAGCTTGTCCTCGGGAGTGGCCTCGGCGAGCACGTCGTCGACCCCGGCCTCTGAGGCGATTGCCGCGGCGGTGAGCGCGTTGTCGCCGGTGATCATCACGGTCCTGATGCCCATCGAGCGCAGCTCGCGGAACTTCTCCGGCAGCCCCTCCTTGACCACGTCCTTGAGGTGGACGACGCCGAGCACCCTGCCGCAGCCGGCTTCGTCCATGCTCGCGACGACGAGCGGCGTGCCTCCCGAGGAGGACACCTCGGCGACGATGGACTCGAGCTCGCCGCGCAAGTCTGCGGGGATCCGCGCCTCCTCCCGGCCGGATTCTGCGAGCCAGGCCGAGACTGCGGAGGCGGCCCCCTTGCGGAGCTGCGTGCCGCCGGCGAGGTCGATGCCGGACATCCTGGTCTGGGCGGAGAACGGAACCACCGCGGAGCGCTCCGGGACTGCGGGTGTCGCGCCGATCTGCTCGGCCAGGACCACGATCGACGCGCCCTCCGGGGTGGGGTCGGCCTCCGACGTCATACGCGCAATCTCTGCCAGCTCTATTTTTGTAGCGGAGCCCACGGGGAGGAAGGCCACCGCGCGGCGATTGCCGTAGGTGATCGTTCCGGTCTTGTCGAGGAGAAGGGTGGTGACGTCGCCGGCCGCCTCGACCGCGCGGCCGGACACGGCGAGTACGTTGCGCCGGACGAGCCGGTCCATGCCGGCGATCCCGATCGCGCTGAGGAGCGCGCCGATCGTCGTGGGGATGAGGCAGACGAGCAGCGCGACGAGCACGGTGATGCTCACCGGCGCGGCGGCGAGCCCGGCGATGGGGTTGATGGTGAGCGCGACGACGAGGAACACGATGGACAGGCTCGCGAGGAGGATCTCCAGGGCGATCTCGTTCGGCGTCTTGCGCCGCGATGCGCCCTCGACCAGCGCGATCATCCGGTCGACGAAGGTGTTGCCCGGGGTCGAGGTGATCCGCACGACGATGCGATCGGACAGCACCCGCGTGCCGCCGGTGACGGCCGAGCGGTCGCCGCCCGCCTCGCGGACCACGGGCGCGGACTCGCCCGTGATCGCCGATTCGTCGACGGATGCGATGCCGTGGACGATGTCCCCGTCGCCGGGGACGAGCTCGCCGGCCGTGACCACGACGATGTCGCCTTGCCGCAGCTCGAGCGAGGGCACCGGGGTCGACGCGGCGTGCTCGGCGGCCGGGTCTTCTTCGGGTGCGTAGGCCTCGACCCGGGTCGCCGACGAGGTCGAGCGGGTGCGGCGGAGCGAGTCGGCCTGCGCCTTCCCGCGCCCTTCGGCGATGGCCTCGGCGAAGTTCGCGAACAGGACCGTGAGCCAGAGCCATGCTGCGATCACGGCGGTGAAGACGCCGGGGACGGCGGAGCCGCCGGAGTCCGCGGGCCCGCCGAGGAAGGGTTCGGCCGCGGCGATCGCGGTGAGCAGCGCGGCGCCGACCCACACGAGAAACATCACCGGGTTGTGGATCTGCATCCTGGGTTCGAGCTTGCGCAGGGCGAGCGGGATCGCCGCGGCGATCGTCGCGCGGGAGCCGAGGCCGGTGCCGTTGGGCTCCGCCGGACCGGGGCCGGCGGGAGTGCTCGTACCGGGCAGGGAGAGAGTGCTCATCTAGATCAGACCTTCCGCGAGGGGGCCGAGGGTGAGGGCGGGAAAGAACGTGAGCGCCGAGACGAGGACGGCGACGACGCCGAGGATCCCCGCGAACAGCGGCCTGTGGGTGGGTAGGGTCCCCGCGGTTTCGGGGGCCCGGCCCTGCCGGGCGAACGCGTCGGCGAGCGCGAGGACGAGGGCAATGGGGAGGAAGCGGCCGAGGAGCATGACCACGCCGAGGGCGGTGTTCAGCCACGGCGTGTTGGCCGTGAGCCCCGCGAACGCGGAACCGTTGTTGTTCGCCGCGGAGGTGAAGGCGTAGAGGATCTCCGAAGTGCCGTGGAGCCCGTCGTTGCCGAGGGACTCGCGGACGCTGTCCCCCACGCCGGGGAGGCCGAGGCTCAGTGCGGTGCCGGCGAGGACGAGCGTCGGGGTGATGAGGATGTAGAGGCTCGCGAGCTTGATCTCGCGCGGGCCGATCCGCTTGCCCAGGTATTCGGGCGTGCGGCCGATGAGCAGCCCGGAGACGAACACGGCGAGCACCGCAAGGACGAGGATCCCGTAGAGGCCGGAGCCGACGCCGCCGGGGGCGATCTCGCCGAGCATCATCGACAGCATCGGCACGAGGCCGCCGAGCGCGGTGAACGAGTCGTGCATCGAGGCGACGGCCCCCGTCGACGTGCCCGTCGACGCTGTGGAGAACAGCGTCGATCCGGCGATGCCGAGGCGCTGCTCCTTGCCCTCGAGCGCGGCGCCCGCGAGCTCGGTCGCGCCGCCGGCGCCCCGGAGCTCGAAGTAGGTCATCGCCGCGAAGGCGGCGACGAACAACGCGGACATGACCCCGGCTACGGCGAGGCCCTGGCGGCGGTCCCCCACCATCGTCCCGAACGTGCGGGGCAGCGCGAACGGGATGAGCAGCATGAGCACGATCTCGACGAGGTTGCTCCACGCCGAGGGGTTCTCGAAGGGATGCGCGGAGTTCGCGTTGAAGAAGCCGCCGCCGTTGGTGCCGAGCAGCTTGATCGCCTCCTGCGAGGCGACGGGGCCTCCCGGGATCTGCTGCTGCCCGCCGGCGAGCGTCGAGACCTGGGAGAAGCCGTCGAAGTTCTGCACCACGCCGAGCGCGACGAGGACCAGCGCCGCCGCGAACGAGAGCGGCAGGAGGATGCGCAGGGTGGCCCTGGTCGTGTCGACCCAGAAATTGCCCAGGCTGCCGCCCTTCTTCGCCGCGAGCCCGCGCACGAGCGCCACGGCTACCGCGAGGCCGACCGCCGCGGAGACGAAGTTCTGCACCGCGAGCCCGGCGAACTGCACCGTGTAGCCCAGCGTGGATTCGGGCGAATAGGACTGCCAGTTCGTGTTGGTCACGAACGAGGCGGCCGTGTTGAAGGCGAGGTGCTCACTCGGCGCGCCGAGCCCCAGCGAGTACGGGAGGAACGCCTGGAGCCGCTGCAGCAGGTAGAGCAGCACGAACCCCACCGCCGAGAACGCGAGCACCGCCCGGAGGTACGCCCTCCAGCTCTGCCCGGCCCTCGGGTCGACGCCGACGAGGCGGTAGAACGCGGCCTCCACGCGGGAGTCGTCCTCGGAGAGGAAAACCCGAGCCATGTAATCGCCGAGCGGCCGGTAGGTGAGCGCGAGGATCGCGGCCACGGTGGCGAGCGCCCCGAGCGCGTAGACCCACGCCATCAGAATCGCTCCGGCGAGACGAGCGCCGCGAGGAGGTAGCCGAGCGCGCCGATTCCGGCGAGCGCGGCGATCACGTCGAAGACGATCACAGCGACTCCACCGCCTTGGCGAAGAGTCCGAAGCCCGCAAGTATCGCGAGCGTGAGGGCGAGGAAGGCGACGTCGAGCACGGCGCAACTCCGTTCGGGTGGAATCCGCGCCCCGCATCTTCGCGGGGCGGGCCCGCGGCGCGGGCACGGATCACCACTCAACCCGCGCTGCCGCGGGCACCCAAGGATCCTCGCGCGACCCATACGGCGCCCCGGGAGATCCTTACGCTTTACTCACACCCTGGGCTCGCGAACAGAGCCTCACAGCCCGGGCTGCCCTCCCCTACCGCGCCCGCGTGGGCACGGAGTACGCGGCGGCGGCGTCGCGCACGTCGCGCACGTACTTTTCGCTCTGGTTGTACGACAGGATCGCGTCGGTCCAGCCCTGCTCGGACTGCATATCGTGCTCGGAGCTGCAGAACTTCTCGGCCGCGGCGAGCGCGGCATCGTCGATGCTGTTGGGGTTCGCCGCCGGGTTCCCCGTGGCCTGCTCGCCGTAGCGCTTCCACGTCTCGGGGATGAACTGCATGGGCCCGACCGCGCGGTCGTGATCCGGGTCGCCGTCGAGCTCGCCGCCGTCGGTGTCGGGGATGCTCGCGAAGCCCGGCGAGCCGTCGAGCGCCACGCCGATGATCGGCGGGTTGGCGATCCCGTTCTCGTCGATCGAGGAGCCGCCGTAGGTGCCGTGCCGCGTCTCCACGTAGCCGATGCCGGCGATGGTGTTCCACCGGAGGTGGCACTCGGGGTACTGGTAGGCCATCACGGCCTCGGCGTAGCCGTACGCGTTGAGCGCCGCCACCGAGATCCCGGTGCTGTCCGTGAGCCCCTCGGACCACGAGGTGAGCTGCGCCGACGGCCGTTCGCCGCCCGAGACCACGTCGACCATGGGCAGCGCCTGTCC